>JAERRQ010000162.1 GCA_016735355.1 Desulfobacterales bacterium
GAGTTTGTGGAGGATATCGGCTCCATAGTTGTCGCCACCGGCATGGATGTTTATGACCCCACCGAACTTGATGAATACGGATATACAAGATTCGAAAATGTAGTAACCAGCCTCGAATTTGAACGGCTTGTCAATGCCGGAGGGCCTTCACAAGGTGAGCTTATTCGTCCTACAGACAGAAAAAAACCGAAATCGGTAGGCTTTATCCAGTGTGTAGGTTCCCGTTCGTCACGAAAAGGTCATGAATACTGTTCCAATATATGCTGCATGAATACCATCAAAAGCACCCTTTTACTCAAAGAGCATTATCATGATATTGAAATTAAGGTTTTTTACATAGACATCCGTGCTTTTGGAAAAGGGTTTGAAGATTTGTATCTTCGAAGCCGCCGCCTGGGAGTACAATATCTCAGGGGCTTGCCGGGCACAGTCGAGGAGCAAGCCGACGGGAGCCTTAAAGTCGCGGTGGAGAATACATCAACAGGGAAACTGGAATTTCATAATCTCGACATGCTGGTTCTGGCGCTTGGTTTAAAACCGTCAAAAAGCACCCGGAAGCTCCAAGAGATGCTCGGGCTTCAGCTTACTCCGGATGGTTTTTTCCTGGAAGCTCATCCCAAGCTTCAGCCGGTTGATGCCGCAACCAGGGGCGTCTTTTTCGCCGGATGCGCCGAAGCTCCTAAGGATATAAAAGAGAGCGTAACCCAGGCTTCGGCAGCCGCAGCGCGTGCAATCAGGTTGATGCACAAGGGTGAAATCACCTCCGAACCGATAACTTCCGAAGTCATTGAGGAACACTGCAAATCCTGCGGGAAGTGCGCTGAGGTCTGCCCCTACAACGCCATTACAGTTGATGTTAAAAAGAAGACCCCGGCGGTTGTGAATACAGCATCATGCGCCGGATGCGGGACATGCGCGGCGGAATGTCCCTTTGGCGCCATTACCATGAGCCATTTCACGAATGACCAGATTACCGTTCAGATTGATGCCCTGCTGGATGAAATGCCCAAAGAAAAAATACTGACCTTTGCATGCAACTGGTGTTCATATGCCGGCGCCGATTATGCCGGTGTTGCGCGCCTTCAGTATCCTTCCAATGTTCGTCTTATAAGGACCATGTGCTCCGGTCGCGTGGATGAAAATTTTATATGGCATGCTTTTAAAAAAGGGGCGCCGGTTGTCCTGGTCAGCGGCTGCCACATTGGAGACTGCCACTATATTGACGCCAACCACTGGACCGAAAAAAGAATCCGAAAAGTCCACAAAAAAATGGAAAAATTAGGAATCCGAAAAGAACGTCTCCAGCTTGAATGGATCAGCGCAGCCGAAGGCATCAGATTTGCCGAGGTAATGAATAGAATGGAAAAACTCAGAGAGAGTGTTTCATACCAGGAGATTGCAGAAACAATGAAACAATTAAAAAAAAAAAGCGCATAATCTCTTAAAAAAATATCAATTTATGTAACCGTTCACGGTTTACAGTTATCAGTTTACGGTTGCAAAAACCAAAAAATTTTGGAATTATAGCTAAAATATTTCAATAATTAAGCTTCGATCATCCGTTATTATTTTGATCCCGGTTTAGAATTCGAGTTTTGTTATGTTTTTTAACCGGTAACTGTAAACCGACAACCGTGAACGGTTATCAATTTATTTATTTCCGTGTTATCTAAAAGTTTTTTTATGAATGACATGACTGGTTTGGAAATGCAGCATGGCCGCCTTTTTGTGGGCAGGCTGCCTTACAAAAAAGATCTGATCACCTCAGTTGAAAATTTTTGCAAAGAATCTTCAATAGATATGGCGGTTTTTTCAATAATCGGCGCTGTTTCTTCAGTTACCATCGGATCTTACGACCAGAAACAGCAGGTTTATGTTTCACATTTTGAAAAAGCACCTCTTGAGATTTTAACTTGCACAGGCAATATTTCTTTGAAAAAAGGCAACCCTGTTGCGCATGCCCATATTGTTTTATGCGATGAAGAAGGAAAAACAACAGGAGGACATCTTTTTTCCGATACTATTGTTTTTGCTGCAGAAATCGAATTGCAGGAATTAATCGGAAATACCCTGGAAAGGGTTTATGACAAGAATACAGGGCTTATGCTCTGGAAATTTATATAATCCCAAAATTTTTGGTTTTAATAACTCCGAGGTATTAAAATGCAACTGACCATTAAAAAAGCAAAAAAATTAAAAGAACACCCGGACGACAGCAGTCTCGCATTTGGAACTGTCTTTACCGACCATATGTTCAACATGGATTATAATCCTGAACAAGGATGGCATAATCCGCGAATTGAACCTTACAGTTTAATTCATTGTGACCCTTCCACCATGGTGCTCCATTATGGTCAGGCCATTTTTGAAGGGCTCAAGGCATTTAATACGGAATCGGGCAGCATCCAGATGTTCAGGCCAAAAGAGAATATCAGTAGATTTAACCGATCCGCACATCTTTTATGCATACCCGAACTTGATGAGGCTTTTCATTTTGATATTCTAAAGCAATTTATAGATATCGAACGAGACTGGGTGCCTAAAGCTCCCGGCACCTCACTCTATATTCGCCCTACAATCATTGCAACCGATGCCTACCTTGGGGTACGCGCTTCAAACACATATCGTTTTTTTATTATTCTTTCACCTGTTGGCGCTTATTATCCTGAAGGATTTAATCCGGTCAAGATTTGGGTAACAAAAAGTCATGTCCGTGCGGTGCCTGGTGGTATGGGTGAAGCCAAGACTCCCGGTAACTATGCAGCCAGTCTGTATGCGGGCGAGGAAGCTACTAAAAACGGTTATACCCAGGTACTTTGGCTTGATGGAGTTGAGCATAAATATGTGGAAGAAGTAGGTTCCATGAACATTTTCTTTGTTATTGATGACGAAATAATAACGCCAATGCTTAACGGAAGCATACTGCCAGGTATTACAAGGGATTCTGTCATAGCGCTTGCAAAAAACTGGAATCTGAAAATTTCTGAAAAAAAGATCAGCATAGATGAGGTTCTTGAGGCAAATGATTCAGGTAAGCTCCAGGAAGTTTTCGGAACTGGAACAGCCGCTGTTATTTCACCTGTCGGCGAGCTTAAATACGGTGACAGAGTCATAAAAATAGGCGACGGAAAGGTTGGTCCGATGGCATTGAAGTTTTTTAATGCAATAACAGATATTCAGTATGGCAGGGTTGAAGATAGCATGGGATGGATCGAAAAGATGTAGCCATAAGGGAACTTACAGAAAATCACCTTTTATCTTGACAAAGAGGTTAGTTATTAGTTAATTTTCTTTTGATATAGATTTTCAGATAATTAATTTCATTGTAAAAATCTATAGTAAAATATTTATTATTCAGGTTTAAGGCACGTAGCTCAGGGGGAGAGCGCTACCCTGACACGGTAGAAGTCGTTGGTTCAAATCCAATCGTGCCTACCAATAAAAACAAGGTGTTACGTTATGATAGCGTAACACCTTTTTCTTTTTTGTTACCACTTTTTTAAAAACTGCTTTTTCAAGCCTGCAGGCCGCCCCAACTTAGTTTTGGATATCCCAATCCAACACAGATGTCCCCTACCCTATGCCAATTGGCTCATTTACGGTCTTCGAAGCTGGGGCAGTCATGTTTTTCAACCACATGGGGCTTAATATCAAGTATGGGCGTACCGTCCAACATATCAAGTCCTTTGACATAAATTGTATTGGCTTCCTTGCGGATTACGTCCAGCACTGACATTCCTATCGGATTAGGTCTTCTCGGTGAGCATATACTGAACACACCCATGGAATTTTTCCTGTGAGACGGAGTTTGCGTAAAATACTCCGGTGTAAATTCCGAGCTCCTATGAAAATGGAAAATAACAACTATCCTCTGTCCGGCTTTTATGTCCTTTAGCCCTTCTGTATACTCATCTTTTATAACCAGTGACCCCTCAACATCAGAAACAGACCAGTGCCGTGGAATCTTTGCGGCACCTGTCCGTACAAAACCGATGTATTTCATCTTTACACTTGTCACGATCAACTCACCCTTTCATTTTCACTATCAGTTTGAACCTGTAACACATGTAACCTCGGCATTTAAAACACCGCCGCATTCAACCACAAGGTCTTTACACTCTACCTTGCCGGTACACTTTCCGGTAGAAAGGACTACCAGCTCCCTGCTTGCCTTAATATTGCCTTCAAAGACCCCGCCTATGGTCATACTGGCCACATTGGTCTCCGCATAAATTGTGCCGTCTTCCGAAACAATTACAACATCCCCGTCAAGTGTTCCCTTAATAGTTCCTTTGACTATCAACCTTCCGGTAGTCGACAATGTCCCGTCTACTGTCAAGCCTTTATCAACAATAGAAATATTTTTTGTTTTATCCGCCATTTTCATTTTCCTGTATAAAATTTAAATAAATATCTCCAAGAAAAATATTATCACGTTCTATTATAATTCTCTCAAAAATGCGCATGCCCCCGTTGCCGTCAGATGGCAAATCGTCCAACACAAAAGGCTCGTTTCTCTTAAGCAACTTTTTAAAACCTCCTCTCGCCGCCGCAAAGGTCTCAATACCTTCATTCCCTGCAACATTCGTGCTGATATCGATTATTTTAAAAGAATTATCCATTCCAACCCGCAACTTGTCACCGGAAACAAGATAATTCAGCTTATCATCACCTGAACCTATGAGAAGATAATTTAAAACCGGATCTTCAAGATCAATAAAGAGTTCCCCGATTTGATCTTGTTTATAAGTGACTTCCACTTTATAGTGCCGTCCTTTTTTGTAAAGGGAATATCTCTCCCAAAGATCTGTGGCAGTATTGATCTCAAAACCTCTATCCTCGCCTGTATTATTAGAGGGATTTCCGGTATATCCTTTAAAATTGACAACCAGATCAGACGGGTCACCCGCACCGATAACATCTATAATCTCAAAAGTATCTCCTTTGACAAGTTTAACATGGTCAAAATTCGGAAAAATACGTTCAACGCCATTAATTCTGATTTTAAAAAAACGACACGACGCAACTTCGGAAGTACTATCGGCAATAGAAACAGATTCAGCCGGTTTTTTTCGAATTTTGCCTGGTTCAATAAAGACGCTTCCGCAGGACTGGTAATCCTTCCTGACCACAATCCTGGTAGCGCCTGTTATTCTCATATTTTTCCTTATATCGTTGATAGTTCCATATCCGAGTATATCTACGCTAAGACCTCGGTCATAATTTGCCTCTATATGCGATATCTTTATATTATCTCCGGGATTTATATAAATCGACTGCCCGTCTTTTACCACTACAGGCAAAGAATTATTTACAGAAATTACCAGATAATCAAGTTTGGGATGATCAAGGTTAATCCCAGGATTTTCCGGTATGATATCAAATATCTCAAGAAAAGCATTGATGGCAAGATTATGCTGCCGAATCTTCATCTCCAGGGGCAGGGATTTGCTGGTTTCAATACCAAAAGCAGGTATCCCGCATTTTTTGAGAGCATAATATGTTGCTGATTTTCTCTGTTCTTTATGTAATGAAGAGTTGCAATCTGTTTTGTGATTATTAAAATGAAAATGGTACTCAGGGTTTTTTATTTTTTTATTGATCTTTTTAACCGCGGCTTTTGCCATTGCTTCAAGATTAATGGTCTGTCCTGTGTCAGGATTTATATATATGGCGTTGTCGGCAATTATAGACTGACCGAATTTCTTTGGATTGATGTCAGGGGTTTTCCATTCCTTTGAAAAAAATCCCGATCCGTCATGCAGGTTCAGGAGGCAGTCGGATTCACCTATTAACTTCTTAAGAATGGCAACAACCTTGCTTTCATAATTATTTTGATTATCTTCTGCAAATTTCCTGTTCATATCTTCATTTATCTTGCGGCGATTTAAAACAATTGAATGAAAATTAGCCCTTGGTACAACTATCAGGTTTCCCCGGGCAAGAGAAAAATCAGCATAACGATCTGCCGAGAGAAACCCGCCAGGTTCATCACCTTGTATTCCGCCTATTAGAAGCATTGTTTTCCCAGGCTCTTTGCCATAAATCCTGTACACATTCAGTTCATGATCGGTGCCTTCAAAAAAAACAGCATGCCGTCTTGTCTGCGCATCAACCCGAGAGCCCGACTGCAATATAAGGATTACCAAAAAAATCATTCCGATTAAATGTAATCCAAAACTTCTTTCCCGCTCTATTCTTTCCTTCAATATCATTCCCCCATATCCGATTTTGTATCAACCGGTTTCCGGACGACTCCATCAGGTTTCGTTACCTGCTCGGACTCCTCTACATCAATGGTTTTGACTATCCCAGGCTGGATAGCCCCGCCTCCGGAGAGTACCTTTTGCGCGTGCCCTTTCTTATCAACCTTTGCTTTGGACGGATTTAATTTAATAGAAAAAGGAAAAATCTTCTCCAACAAAAGGTCGCCGTTTGAAGCATAAACAAAAACAATAGCCTCATTAAAACTCTCAATATTTTCCTTAGGGACTTTTTGCCTGAACTTAATTATATTATATCTGGAAATCGAAAAAAAACGTCCTTTTTTAAACTGGACAGGCTTCCCGGAAAGAAGTGCAATCTGTGGAGATATAAGCCATTTATTTTTATCTATTTTGTTGTTTTTTAACAAAACAAAAGTATATCCTGAGGCAGCTCTGGATTTTGAGCTTTTATTGATCAGCTTGAATTCTGTTTTAATTATCCTGTTATCAGCAGAGATAGAGTACGCAAAATTATCGATAGCCATTTTAAAGGTCACCTTTTTATCAGCAGTAATGGCCGATTTTATGTCATGCTTCTTTTTTATTTTCTTTACTGATTGTTTATTTTTATGTTGTAAAGGAGTTTCTGTTTTCGATTTGGATGTCAAAGCTTTGTTCTCTTCCTCCGCCACGACAAGGCGCACCATTAACAGATCCTTCTCTTCCTTTAATGACAAAACCTGATTTTGGACGGCTTGAAAAGTAGACTTGAGACTCTCCGCCTCATTTTCAGCATTTTTATAAATAAAAAAAATAGAAACAGCAGCAGTGACTGCAATAACCAAAGCGATTAGTAGAGCGCTCATTACCCAGATAAAATTCCTGACAGATATAATCTCTCCGTGATTTCCGACCAGGAGCAGGGTCCATTTTTTATTTTTTTTTATAGTTTTAGTTGAATTGGCCCCTGTTAAATTTTTATTCGAATTTTCCTGTGGATTACTCATAATAGCCCTTAATAAATCATTTTTTCTTGCAAAAAACAAACTATCTATGTAATCATTAATGGAGCAAAATACAACAGCAAAATAGATGCCAATAGAACTTGTATAGAACTATAGCTTGTCAAATAAAAATGTTTCCGCATATTCTCATTGCTGCAGCAGTACATAATGAACTTGCAAATCTAATAGATTTAGTCGAGAAGCCCGTTTCATCATTAATTGGAGACAAAAAAGTCATCTCGGGCTATATATCTGATCAGCCTGTAAGGATCATCATTACAGGCCCTGCCCTGTTTAATAATGTCCAGTCATTAACAGCAGCAATAGAAAATTCAAGACCATCCATGATAATCCAGACAGGATCGGCAGGCGCATTTAAAGCGGCAGGACTTAATATAGGTGACATCGGCATAGCGACAGAAGAGATAGATATTCACCTGGGCATTGAACCGGAAACCGAAAGTTCATTTATAAATGAACTTCCTTTCTCTCTGATGGCTCATGAAGGTCATAATATTAAAAACAGGTATTATCTGGATCAGGACCTTGCCAAACTGGCATATAGCTGCTTGAAAAAATTATTTAAAAATAAAAACATCGGTCTGAAGCAAGCCCCCTTTATTACTGTTTCAACAATAACGGCAACAGACCGGAAGGCAGCGGCACTCTATCGGGAGTTCAGGCCCTGTATGGAAAATATGGAAGGTTCCGGCGCTGCTCTGCTTGCTCTCCATTACGGAATTCCATGCATTGAGATTCGCGCTGCATCCAATTTTACAGGAAAAAGGAATATAGAGGCATGGGATCTTCCCCTTGCCTCGGCGAGAGTATCTTTGGCCGTTTGTAAATTTATTCAAAGCATCAAAAAATGACATATAAAAGAAGCTTAAGACTCGGTTATTCCACCTGCCCAAATGATACCTTTATATTTTATGCTCTGACGCACAACTTGATCGACTGTGAAGGTTTTGAATTTAAAATCGAATTACAGGATGTGGAGACATTAAATCAGCAGGCCAAAACATGCATGATAGATATCTCAAAACTTTCCTTTGCCGCTATGGGCCACCTCCACGATAAATACGGACTTCTTCACACTGGAGCTGCACTTGGCAGAGGCTGCGGCCCTCTTATTGTAGCGCGCCCTGGAGCAAAATTGGTTCAACTCGAATCAAACAGGATTGCGGTTCCCGGCCTGTGGACAACGGCCTGTATGCTGCTAGGCCTGTTTATATCCGGAAAACCGGATGCCGTTCCGTTACCATTTGACAAGATTATGCCCGCTATTCAAAGAGGAGATTTTGATTTCGGTGTAATCATTCATGAAGGGCGATTTACCTTTAAACAATATGGCCTTGTCAAACTTCTCGATCTTGGAGAATGGTGGGAATCCGAAACATCTCTTCCGATTCCCCTTGGAGGAATTGCAATACGCAGGAATTTGGGTAAAAAAACTGCCAAAATGGTAAATACAGCCATAAATGCAAGCGTTAAATATGCATTTAATAACAGAAGTAAAACAGACCAATATATAAAAAAGCATGCCCAGGAGATGGAACAGTCGGTTATTCGTCAGCATATTGATCTTTATGTAAACGATTTTACCCTGGATCTCGGAGATGAAGGCGCTGAAGCAGTAGAAAAGCTTTTTTCCATAGCCAGGAATAGAGGGATAATCCCGAAAAGCGATCTACCTGTTTTTGCATTTTAGGGAACTGGAAGGAAATAAACAAAGGAGAGATAATAGATGTTGGCTGAAATTCTTGCAACAGGCGATGAAATACGATCCGGTGCATTGATAGACAGTAATTCAGCACATATTGCGCAAAAACTTGAAGAAGCAGGGATTGAGGTTAGCAGGCATATATGTGTAGGAGATGATATGGATATTCTGGTCTCCACCTTAAAAGAAATCAGTAATCGCTCCGATTTTGCCTTGGTGACAGGGGGACTCGGCCCGACAGTCGACGATATCACCGCTGAAGCAGCCGCAAAAGCTGCAGGAGTTGATCTTGTTCTCGATAATAAAGCATTAGAGAATATCGAATTTTTTTTTAAAAACCGCAAACGTCTTATGACTAATTCCAACAAAAAACAGGCTATGATGCCTGAAAATTCCGAGGTTATATATAATCATGCAGGAACTGCTCCAGGTTTTCATTTCAAAATAAACAGATGCTCTTTCTTTTTTATACCAGGCGTTCCATTTGAAATGAAAAAAATGCTTTCAGAGACTGTTATTCCTGCCATCCGCAATTTATGCGGAAAAAAACAGAGATTCTGCATGGTAAAAACCATATCGACTTTTGGCATCACTGAATCCGCTGCAGGTGAAAAACTCGCAAGTATAACATCAGTATTCCCGGATTTAAAAATCGGCTTTCGCGCAAAATTTCCTGAAATACAGGTGAAAATTTATCTTTACGGTAAAGATGAAAAGATAATGAACCGACGCATGGATGAATCCTGTAAATGGATACTCGAAAAAATAGGGCACAAAACTTTTTCGGTAAACAACAAATCAATGGAGGCTGAAGTGGCGGAGCTTCTGCTAAAACAGAAATCCACAATAGCCGTTGCTGAAAGCTGCACCGGAGGCCTTATATCGCACCTCCTTACAAATATCCCCGGCAGTTCCGGATATTTTCTTTTTTCAGGTATATCCTATTCAAATGAATCCAAAATAAAAATACTCGGCGTTTCTCCGGATACTTTGCAGAGAAATGGAGCAGTAGATGAGCAAACAGCACAGGAGATGGCGAAAGGCGTACGAAGGATCTCGGGAGCCGATTACGGACTCTCAACAAGCGGTATTGCAGGGCCGTCAGGAGGAACTGACGAAAAGCCGGTAGGCACATTATGCATAGGTATAGCAACTCCTTCGGGCGCTAAAGGGTTTAAATTCAATTCGGTTTTTGATAAAAGATCAATGAACAAAATAGTATTTGCCATGAAAGCTTTGGATCTTTTAAGGCGTGAATTACTCTCTTGAGATAGGCTTTAAGATAATGATTTTGGGAAGGCCAGAGGGAAGAAGGCGTATTATAATACTCCGACGACCGATAACGCACCCAAAATCTTTATCTTAAAATCGACATCCTTCATATCACTTCAAAAGTACTTTACACTTTTTTAAACAAATAAACCTATCTGTGTTTATCTGTGTGCATCTGTGTCCCATTGTTGTTTCAAAAGTGTCAACGACAAATGAAGGATGCCTTAAAGTCTATATAAAATTCAGGGGTGGCGCTTAGCCCACCCCTGAAAATGAGATAAATTTATTCGGACGATTTTTCCAGCTCCGCAACACGGCTGTTGATATTGTCAAGGATATTTTTCAGATGATCTGCTTCAGCCTTCAGGCTGTTGACCTCACTGGTTTCATTAACCGGTAATCCGGATCCGTAAACAGGCATATTCCCTGCAAAACCACGCCTCATACCGATACCATTTCCATAACCACCCCTGAAACCACGTCCCATGCCTCTGCCATAATAGCCTCCGACAAATCGGCCGCCATATCCCGGGGCTGCCGTATTGCAAACCCCCCTACCGCCCCCCGTCATAGGTCCACCTCCCTGGGGGCCGCTTCCATCTAATCCTGGCATAATATACACCTCCCCTAAAAATTAAAAACTATCTTCTTCTCCCGGAACCTCTGCCGCCGCCTTTTCGTTGGCCGCCGCCGCCTGAACCTCTATTTGTACCAAATTGCCCGGCCCGGCCTGTTCCTCTACCTGGCTGCGGTACTGCACCGCCGCCGCCCTGGCTACAGGGGCCCAGCCCCCTTCCTGTTTGTGAGCCTCCTCCCTGGGGACCCGATCCATCTCTGTTAGGCATAATATCACCTCCTTTTTAGTAACATTGATTATAAACAATATTTTATTATGAGCATTTGACTATAAAATAATACTTGGATTAAAAGGTGTCAAGTATTATTTTGGGCATAAGACCAAAATTAATTTTGCATTTTATAGCTATTTTATAAATTATTTTTATTTATTTAAAAAGTCATAAAACTACTTGACGAATTCAGGATTGCAGTTTAAATTTATTATAAGCATATACTCATAACAAATCCAGGTATTATAATGACTTTAAAAGAAAAGGTTGAAGATAGATTAAAAAGCTTTAAAACTCCGGGCTCTGCCCATGATGTAATTGAAAAGAATGTTGTAAAAGATATTCAGGTTGATCAAAAGGGGAAGGTCGCTTTTAAATTTCATCCGGTTTCTTCCGTCTGCCCCATGGCATTCAAACTGGCGGCAGACATAAAAAAAACTGTTGAACAAATTGAAGGCGTAACAGATGTAAATATTGATATAATAGATTACAATAGAGCTGATGAGCTTATGCGGCTTTTAAATAAAACAAAGAATTAAGGGAAGAGTAGCTCCGATGGAATTTCCACTTTTTTTCTTGTCAGCCACATACCCTGATATGGTTGAACCGGCAAATATAATTTTCCATCAGGAGCAATCTGCACAATTTTGCCCTCAATATTATCAAATAAAGACCGGGACTTATTCAAACCGTACGCGCCAAGGTCAATCGTTATAGTTTCCCTGTTTTGTTTAACGTTTACTATAACCAGTGTATGATGCTCACTACAAGAGTTGTGGATAAGAGCCACAGATTTGGCAGGAGAGATGCCTGCTTCAGCTTCATTGCCTCTAAAATGAAGGGCCGGGTCCATATCGGCCAGGGCAATAATATTATTTATTCCCTTGGCTATCTTGTGCTGAAGGGAGACAGGATCTGATAAGCGCTTTTCCAGCTCTTTAAAATCTGATTTCGTTCTTTTAATATCTCTTAACTCGCCATTTTCTTTAAGTCTCTTATAATCATTCGGGAGACCAAGCAGATCATTAAAATAGATGGACTTGACATTCCGTCCCATTAAAGCAAAAGCCAGGGTGTAGAAGGCGAGGTAACGTTTTGCTTCCAGATCCTTATCATCCAGTTTGATCATGGAATCGATCGTGGAGATACATAACTCATAAGGTTCCCTGCCGTTAATAACTTTGTTAACAAAATATTTAAGGGAGTCGTTTTTGGCAAGCTGATCTGCGCCAATACCTAATGCCCGGGCTATATCCGATTCATCATGAATGCTTTTCCTGAGATATAGAATAGTATCAGAAGGATTATCATCCTTAAACAAGGCTGTTTTTGCCGAATTACAATCGATTCCGGTTTCTCTGCAAAGTTCCTGAAACTCCATGCCGGCATACTGACGCCGCGGCACGGCTTTATATTTAATTTTACCTCCATTTATTTCAACAGTGTCAGCCAGGTTCTGCCTTTCCGCAAGCAATAAAAGATCGAGGCTGCCGCGTACGGATTTGCCGTCATGACTTTCCGCCAGACTGAACCTTATGCTTGTTTTAGGGATATCATATTTGGCTATCAACTTGAAAATTCTTGAAAGTATTTCTGAGTTACCGGTGTTAAACACAACCGGCAGCATGCTTGCCAGGTGAAAATCATACATCATGGGCGGCGGCGCATCATTGTCCGCCATTTGATTTAATATATTGCCGAGCTGATCGTTTACTTCCAGATTGGGCACAATTCCGGGAGCAACACAATCCATGGAAAGATAGAGAATTTTCATAATAGATTTAACTTCAGACAACCCGAAACATGATGTTTTCCATTTTTTAAAGGCAAAATTGGCGGCATCCAGGCGAAGCATATTCAGATCCATACCAAGATACCATAAAAAATCATCCGCAAGCATTTTCAGCCCCTGATATGTCAAGGTATTCAGATCAACCTGCACATGACTGAAAGTCGTAAGCGCTCTAATCTCTTCTCCGAAAACAAGCGGATCATACTGCTGATAAATTTCGGCATATTTCATGGCCGAATCCGGTCTGTATCCAACAGACTCTAAAAGGTCCACCATATTTTTAATCTTGTTATTAAAAATATATGGTTTATGCCTGGTTTCCTGGGTTGCCGAAAGCGTAAAAATTGTATCAGGATCAACAAAAGCTTCCTTTTCGAGGTAAGCCCTGAAGTCTATAATATTACGATAATCTTCGGGTAGCAGCATCTGGTCGTTTTGAATTTTATTAAAAATCGACAGCAGGCCGACCACCATTTCAGGGAGACTGCCCTTTGTAAGATGATCAAAGCGACCAAAATAATTGTTGATTTCTGCAATTTTTTCCTTGTGGTTTAATTTAGCAAATTTGTCATCCTTTGGTTTCCTTCTGAAAATCGTAAAAAGAGGAAATGGCCGGGGACGAAAAATTTGATCAAAATCGCCATTTTTCAAGCGCTTCTGATATTTCTCTTCTGTAAAGATATAAAAAGATTGACCTGCATCATCATCTCCGTCAAGAAAGGCTTGGAATAAGGGGTTGGCGATATCGACATGGTTAAGGACAAAATCAGACATGGAAAAATATTTTTCCATCATTTCAGCATATTGCTGATTTGTTCCAAATGGTTCATGAATTTTATTGCGAACGACCTGGGAAAAGAAACCATCATTGAATCGATTTTCAACTATTTGACAAGCCGGGAGCAAATGCAAACCTCGTATGGCCGGAAAATATTTACTTAAAAAACAATCAAGGGTAATCAGTGAGTTCTCATCCCCCTTGCTGACGCTATCCGCATAAGATATCAATACGGTTTTTTGCTGAGTGCGTGATAGTGGGTCAAAGGGTCTGTATTGCCGGTACTTATCCTTTATGCTTTGCGCTTTGTTGTTCCATGCCAGGCGAATTTTTTGAGTCCAGTAATCCGAAATTCTTGCAGCCTGATCGGCATATTGATCAGCAGGAAACAGGTCGGCAAATATTTTTTTTATGGCCGATATCTTATCCGGCGACAGGGGCTTCCAGGTTTCACTTTTCCCCGGTGTTATAATGCTCATTATGCTTCCTTAGGAAAATTACAGAAAATAATCTACGCACCCTTCATGCCCTTTTGTCAATGAATCCCCTACTTTTAAATCAGGTTTTAGAAAATTTAATAAGAATATCTCCTGTTTCAACCGGCTGACCTGCAGATACCAGAACCTCGGAAACCTTGGCATCACAATGTGAAGCAACGCCGCTTTCCATTTTCATCGATTCAATTATCACAAGCTGCTGGCCGCGATGAACCATTTCGCCAGGTTTAACTTTAACTTCAACGATCATCCCCGGCATGGAGCTTACCAGAATATTTTGAGCCACCCGCTTTCGGGACTCGGGCATAAACCTGGCAAGTTCCCACTCTCTTGGGCTGTAAATCTCATAAGTGCGGACAATGCCGCAATATGCCGCTCTGACAAAATTGCCCCGATTCTGCATTCTGAACATGTGGTCTTTGCCGTTGATTTCCAGGCTGAGTCTGCGTCTGTAAAATTCGAACTTTGGAGTAACAACCTTATATCCCACACCATCTACAGCCATCTTCCAATTTCTGCTCTCCTGGTCTCCACGCACTATAAGGTCAAAAACATCATCTCCCCCCTTAACTATATAATGATAGCTGTCTTTCAGGGTTGCAGTTGCGCCTACCTGAGCCGCCATAGGTTTAAGAGAGAGCCTGATAAGATTTTTCTTGTTGTGATAGACAAGTGTCGCCGCAATCGCTGCATGATGAAGATGCTCTATATTGACGGCAGGCTTCGACTTCGGGTCGTCCATATATTTTTTAATGAAATCGGTTGAGATGTCTCCTTCAATAAATACATGATGATTAATAACGGCATTGACAAAATTCAGATTTGTTGCAAAGCCTTCTATATGATAACCGTTCAGTGCGTTTGTGAGCGTTGCCATAGCATCTTCCCTGGTTTCAGCATGGCAAATAATCTTTGCCAAAAGAGAGTCGTAATATACCCCGATCATGCTGCCGGCCTGAATACCGCTGTCAACACGAACACCCTTGCCGCGCGGCTCAAAATATCTGGTGACTATTCCGGTTGAAGGCATAAAACCCATGGAAGGGTCTTCTGCACAGATCCTTGCCTCTATGGCCCATCCCGAAAACTTACAATCCTTCTGCTCCATTCCTAGTGGCTCACCGGATGCGATTTTAAGCTGAAGTTCCACAAGATCGAGACCCGTGACCATCTCGGTGACAGGATGTTCTACCTGCAGCCGTGTATTCATCTCGAGGAAATAGAAATTTTTATTAGAATCAAGGATAAACTCAACAGTTCCCACGTTTGTATAGCCTGCCTCGCGCACAAAGCCGCAAGACAGTTTTCCCATTTTTTCTCTAAGCAAATTATCAACCGCAACAGATGGAGTTTCTTCAATTATTTTTTGATAGCGCCTCTGGATAGAACATTCTCTTTCGACCAGGTAAACCACGTTTCCATGATTATCAGCGATGATTTGGATCTCTACATGACGCGGTGCAGCAATATAACGTTCTATGAATATCTGGTCATCTCCAAACGATTTTATAGTTTCTTTTTTACAGGCCGAGAGGGCATCTTCAATATCGTCTTTATCGTAGACAATTCGCATGCCTTTCCCGCCCCCCCCGGCCGCCGGTTTAAGAAGAACCGGATACCCGATGCGGTCTGCCTGGACAATTGCTTCATCCGTATCCGTGATAGGACGGTTGTGCCCGGGAACTGTCGGCACTCCGGCCTTGATGGCCATCTTTTTTGACACAATTTTATCCCCCACCGCCGCTATGGCGGCAGGTGAAGGGCCAACGAAAACGAGTCCCGCATCAGAAGTCATCTTACTGAATTCAGCATTTTCAGAAAGAAAACCGTACCCTGGATGAATTGCCCGGCAATTGGAATTCAATGCCGCATCGATTATTTTCTGTTTATTAAGATACGACTCGCTCGGGCGGGCACCACCGATAAAAACAGCCTCATCCGCCATATTGACATACATACTGCGAGCATCTTCTTCAGAATAAACCGCCACCGTGCCGATTCCAAGTTTTTTGCAGGTTCTGATTATGCGGGCGGCAATTTCACCGCGGTTTGCAATTAAAATTTTATCAAACATAAAATACCTCATAATGGAATATTACCGTGTTTGCGTTCTGCTCTATAAACCTTTTTATTTTCCAGGAACTGCAAGGAACGGATCAACCTGTGGCGGGTCTCTCTTGGAAAAATAACGTCGTCTATATAGCCTCTTTGGGCCGCAAGAAAAGGATTAACAAAGGTTTGTCTGTACTCCTCCATTTTTTCCGCCAAAAACTCTTCAGGATTTACCGCTTTTTCGATTTCCTTCCGATAAATTATCTCGGAGGCCCCTTTTGGTCCCAGCACGGCTATCTCTGCTGAAGGCCAGGCATAATTAATATCGCCTCGTATATGCTTGGAGTTCATCACAAGATATGCGCCTCCATAGGCTTTTCTGACAATAAGCGTGATCCGCGGCACAACTGCCTCTACATAGGCATATAGCAGTTTTGCTCCATGCCGTATGATACCGCCGTGTTCCTGCTCCGGCCCCGGCATAAACCCCGGCACATCAACCAGGGAAATCAGCGGAATATTAAACGCATCACAAAATCTGACAAACCGGGCGGCCTTGTACGAAGCGTTGCTGTCGAGCACGCCCGCCAGCACGGCGGGCTGATTGGCCACAAGTCCTACGGTCTGACCGCCAAGGCGTCCAAGACCACAAATAATATTCCGTGCGAAATTTGACTGAATCTCCAGGAATTCCGCGCCATCCAGGATACTATAGATCAAAACATTCATATCATAAGTCTGGTTGGGGTTTGGAGGAACCAGGTAGTCCAAGGCAGGATCGGTTCGGTCGGCCGGATCACCTATATCAAAAATAGGGGACTTCTGGAGATTGTTGGAAGGAAGATAATTAATCAGCCTTCTGACTTCCCTGAGACACAAGATATCATTCGGCAAGACAAAATGAGCTACTCCGCTTTTTTCCATATGAACATGCGCCCCGCCCAGCTCATCAGTGGTTATATCCTGATGAATTACGGTCCTGACCACATTGGGACCGGTAACAAACATATAGGATGTGTCTTCCACCATAAAAGTGAAATCCGTTATGGCGGGACTGTATACGGCCCCACCCGCACAAGTACCCATTATGCATGATATCTGGGGAACAACACCGCTGGCCTCAACATTTCTGTGGAAGATTTCGCCGTATGCCGCAAGACCGTCAACGCCCTCCTGAATGCGAGCGCCTCCGGAGTCGTTAAGACCGATGATCGGCGCTCCCACCCGAACCGCCTGATCCATTACCTTGCAGATTTTTTGCGAATGGGCCTCGCCGAGTGACCCGCCTATAACTGTAGAGTCCTGGCTGAAAATTAAAACTTCCCGGCCGTTAATTGTGCCGTGCCCCACAATCACACCGTCACCGGAATGAATTTGGCTTTTACCCAAAAGACTGCCGCGGCCGGTTTTCAGCATATCAAACTCTTCAAATGAGTTTTCATCGACCAAAAGCTCAATTCTCTCCCTGGCAGACAGCTTTCCGCGTTTGTGCTGTTTTTCTATTTTATCTTTTCCGCCGCCCATTAAGGCTTCATTGCGCATTTTCTTTAAAACGGGGATGTTGTCATTTATACAATTTTTCATCAACTAAACCTCGCTCATGTTAGATTAACTATATCAATTACCAGATAAATAATTTCACAAGGCCGGAGTTGGGAAGTAGGTAGCAAAGCCTTAAGCTCCTACCCCGGCGATCGATAACGCAGTGAAATTATGTATGTAAAATTTTATATTATATAAGGAAACATAACAGTTATTGTTTCTGTAGCCAAATATTTGCAAGAAGCAAAAAAAAGAATTTAGCACATACGGCCTGGTAATGTAAATAGTGCCTGAACGAAAAATGCTAATTTTTCCGATTTATGAGTCATGCTAAAATTTTAATCCTTACAATACCAGCCCTTTCAAAATATAAATTGTTATATCATTACATGATTTTAAAATTTGGCACACGGCACCCCACCCTCCCCACTTTTTTATTGACTTTTTTTCATACATTATGTTATTTTTTTTATAAATCCAGGTGCTCATAAGGAGCTTAATAGGGAACTCCGTTAAATTCGGAGGCGAGCCCGTCGCTGTAATCGGGGACGAACACCGCTGTTTATTGCCACTGTTGGATAAATTGGGATTTTGATCCCAATTTGATGGGAAGGCGCGGTCAGTAGATTGATCCGAGAGTCAGAAGACCTGCCTGACCAAGTCAAATTCATGCCTTCGTGGAAAAAAGGCAAATCAAATAAGATCTATCAGGATAAAAAGGGAAATCCCCGGATCGTAAAACAACGGTCCGGGGATTTTTTTTTGTCCTGTCAAAAACATAAATTTTTTAGAAAAGGAGAAGAAAAGGTGAAAAAAAAGTGTTTTTCGTTTTTAATTTGTATGTTTATGCTGCTCCCTGGTTTAACCCAGGCAAAAGATGAAGAGCCGGTATCAACTTTAGACGAAATGGTGGTTACAGCCAGCCGTGTTCCGGAGAAGAAAAGGGATCTTACCACCAATGTAACTGTTATTGACGAAAATGATATTAAACTTTCCGCAGCAAAAGATTTAGGCGATCTGTTGTCCGAAAAAGCGGGGGTATATATTAGAAAATATCCAGGTAATATGACTAGTATCGGTTTACGCGGTTTCAGAACTGAAACTCACGGTAACGACCTGAAAGGTAATGTGTTAATATTGCTAAACGGGCGCAGGGCAGGCACGGGCAATGCTGCCAAAATTATGACAAAAAAT
>JAERRQ010000323.1 GCA_016735355.1 Desulfobacterales bacterium
TCCTGTAATTTTTTTTCTCCTGCCTCCCGCAGCCATGCGCTAAGCGATTTTGATTCTTTAAGAGCCTGGGATTTAAATTTTGCCGCTTCTCCCTCATCAAGAATAACTTGAACTCTGATGGACATTTAAAAGGCCTCCTGAAAACGTATTATCGTTATGTATACGTAACAATAGTACGCATTACTTTAACTGTCAAACCGTTCCTAAAGAATGTTGTAAAGCTGCTATTGACCGGTTTTTTTTAATTTTTCAAAAGCTTCGTTAGTACCCAGTAAAATCATGCTGTCACTATCTTTTAATATAAAATTTCCTTTAGGGATAAGATTTAATCGTTCCGGAACGATCTCTTTAATAGCGATAACCAGAATGCCGAACTTGTTAATCAGGTTAAGCTCCTGTAATGATTTACCGATAAACTTGTTGGGCACGGCAAGCTCTATTATACTGTAGCCCTCTAAAAAAGGTAGATAATCCAGCATGTTGGGATTACGCATTTTTTCTGCCAAAGATACGGCGGTATCTTTTTCAGGGAAAAAGACTTCCGTGGCTCCGACTTTGTAGAGAATTCTCTTATGGGCCTCACTGATCGACTTTGCAAATATATTCTTTACACCAATATCCTTAAGGTTGAATACTGCAAGAATCGAATCACTCAGTACGGAACCGATACAGACCACCACGGAATCCATCTCCTGGATACCAAGAAGTTCAAGAACATGCCTGTCAGTGGCATCGGCAACTACGGCCTGACTTACAAGATCCTTGATTGCCTGAATAGAGCCGGAGTTTTTATCCAGAGCCAGAACTTCATGACCTTTCTCATACAAACCGGTAGCCAGATAATGGCCGAATTTTCCAAGACCTATGATTGCAAATTTTTTCATATCTTAATCCTGTATATATTTTCGAAATACTCCCCTACCCTATCATTATATTTTCCTCTGCAAAATAGTACTGTGATTTGTCTGGCTTACGACTCACGGCCAGTGCGATTACAAGAGGCCCGAGGCGTCCGATAAACATTACAAAAGTAATAATTATCTTGCCAGCCATGGAAAGTCCATTAGTGATTCCCGTAGAGAGCCCGACTGTACCAAAAGCGCTTACAACTTCAAATACCAATTCCAGAAATTTGTCCCTGCTTGCAGGATGGGCCGTTTCCCCCAGCTCGGTCATTAAAATCGCCATAATTGCAATGGCAACAACTACAGCACTGATCAGCAATATGCTGATTGCCTTGCTGATATTCTCCTCCGGAATTGTGCGTTTGAAGATAGATGTCCGTTCATATCCAAAAAGGCGGGACGTTCCAAGAGCAATAAGGGTGATAAATGTTGTGGTTTTGATACCTCCCCCGCATGAACCCGGTGATGCGCCGATGAACATTAATAAAACAAGAAAAAACAGGGTCTCGTTGGCCATATTGCCGATAGCGACACTATTAAAGCCGGCGGTTCTGGCGCTGACACCCTGAAAAAAAGCAGCCATTAAACGATTGAGTACGGAAAGGGAAGCAAGTGTATTACTCCATTCCATGAATAGAATCATCAGGGTGCTGATAACAAGTAAAATCATGGTTGAAGATAATACAATTTTAGTGTGCAGGCTGCATCGCGACCATGTCCGGCGTTTAAAAGGGAGCTGACGCCTCAACTCAGCCATTACCAGAAAACCTGTTCCCCCGCTTATTACCAAAACGGAAATGACAATATTGAATATCCAGTCCTGATTATAACGAGTGAAACTATCGTAAAATAAAGAAAAGCCTGCATTGCAAAAAGCGCTGACAGAATGAAAGATTGAAAGATATAATGCTTCCGTTAATGATGTTGCGGGAATAAAACGAAAAAACAGGCAGGCCGTTCCAATTCCTTCTACAGCAATTCCCGCTTCCTGCTGAAAGGCCAAATATCAGTGTGTCTTGAAATTTTCTTTTCGTAAAGCTTTGACCTAAAAAATAGCTGAGAAACGTTTTATGGAGCTCTTGTTCAAAAAAAATGCCCAAACTGCACATAAAATTGAAATAAACCTGGACATTATGCGAACGATGATTCATGATTAGTTATTATGAAAGTCATGAATCATCAAAGCCAACAAAAAAAGATTA
>JAERRQ010000095.1 GCA_016735355.1 Desulfobacterales bacterium
TGCCTGACTGCGTTACGAACACTTAGAAATATCTTGATATTCCTAAGTGTTCGCGCCTTGTCAGCCAGGCGCCTCAACACTTAAAATTGCGAACTTATTTTTGTGCGAACCCTTAGGGAACTTACAGCTTCTTGTCTGAGGGTTTTATAATAATTGTCGCAGAGTCGGCATTTTTTAGATATTTTACTGCAAGGTTTGAAATCTCGTCATCAGTAATTGAAGCATAATCCTTCATTATTGTCCTGCACCATTCCAACTGCTCAGGATGCCCGGCAGAACCTGAGAGGACAGTATTAAGCCAATACTCGTTTTTTTTCAACATATCCTTTATACTAGTGAGGGTAGGATCTACGGCGCGTTTCAGTTCTTCCGGGGTAACCCCATTTTTGTATAATTCCGATACGATACTTTTGACCTCCTGCCGCACTAAATCGGTCTTGTCAGGACTGATATGTACAAACGCAAACAAAACACCATATCCGGGATAGGCCCGACTCGGACGATTATAGGCAAATGGTGAATAAGATACACCAAGCTTTTCTCTTATCGTTTCGCGAAGCCTTTCTGAAAAAACATCCGCCAGGACCGATAGACGACGGGTTAAGCTTATATCCCATAAATCTGATGAAGGATATGCAACAACAACAAGAGCCTTGGGAATTTCGGTTTCCACCCTTAGTTCTAAATTGCGTGAAACCGGAAATAGAGGTTTTCTTGCCCTCTCCGCCATCTTGACAGGATTCCTTTTTTTAAGTGCTCCTAAATATTTCCCTGCCAGTCTCTCCACCTCTTCAAGATTAAAATCACCGACAATAGAAAGCTCCATCTGTTCATTCTTTAAAGGTTTGTCAATCCATGACCGGATGTTATCCAAAGTCAAGGCATTGAAAGCTTCATAAGGTGGAAATCCGAAGCGTGTATCTCCGCCTGCCAGAAAACGGTTGCCGGAAAGGACCATGCTGCCGTCTATTGAATGGGAAAGAGATTTATAACTCTGGCCGAAACGTTCCGTGACAAGACGAAAAGCATCCTCCCGGTAACCTGGATCGACTATATGGGCATAAAGAAGCTGGAACAGCAGCTCTATCTCTTCAGATGAAGAACTTCCGGTAAAAACGAAATTATCTTCACTTACACCAAAAGAGAGACTGGCCGTTTTGCCGGCAAGGGCGCGGTCAACTGACTCTTTGTCGAGTCTTCCCAGACCGCTTGCATTTACTACACCTTCGCTTAGCAGAGCAAGTCCGGGCAAATTAAGGGGCTCTGAGGATCTTCCGGAGCCGAAACTTAATTTCACTAGAACCTGGTCGGCCTTGAAATCGGTCCTCTTCATATTCAATCGCAGACCGTTTTTAAATTCTGCCTGGACAATATTAAGTTTCGGCAATATGTGGGTGGCTTTTACTTCTCCGGGCCGGTCAGGTTCAGGGAGATATGGGAAGAGGACATTTTTCTTCTCAACAGGCTTTTCCAGCTTCACACTACGGCTTTTGTTAAAAGCATTAAGTATAATCCCCTCAGGCGCGGCATCGTTTGCTGAGAGATCCGCATTGCCGGTCACTATGACAAGCCTGTGGTCATCAGCCCATGCCGCCTTTAAGGCATTGTGCACATCCTGTAGTGTAAGTTCGGAAACAACCGGGGTGTAGAGTAGTTTTATCTGCTCCGGAGACTGAAAAACCTGATTATTATTTAAAGTTCTGATAATCCTCCTCGACAATGCCTCGCTGTTGCGTGTAGAAGCTCTTTTGGCAGCATTATCGAATGTTGCTATGTAATCTTTTTTCACTCTTTCAAGCTCGGATTTTGTAAATCCGTATTTCAATGCTCCTCTTAATGTTTGTTCCAGGAGAGACAAGGATTTACTCCAGCCTTCAGGACCGCACTCCGCAGTAATCTCGGCATATTCAACTTCATTTAGATAAGTTCCTGATCCGATATATGCGGAAGTAAAAGGGGTATCAGGTTTGCTTACCAGTACATCTATTCTGTGCTGGATGATGCTGTCGGCAATATTACCGATAAGCTTTTTTTTCTGAAAAGCAAAAGAATCAGGACGGCGCAAAGCTTTATGCAGCGTTTCTATGCTGACAGAGGTACTGCCGGCCTCTTTTTCGTAATGATAAAAAGGCTTGGTGCCTTTATGCTCTATCAATCCTGGATCCACATCAATCCGTGCGGCAGCTCTATGTTGCAGCATAGAAAATTTTTCTTTAACAAGACCTGCGGCAACCTCCGGGTTGAAATCACCCACCATGACCAGGATTAATTTTTCAGGTCTGTACCAGGCATCATAGAATCCTTTTAATAATCCCCTGTGAGCGTTTTTAATAATTTCCTCTTTACCTATGGGGAGCCTTCTCGAAATCATCGATTCAGGCAGTTCAAACTTCAAAGTTTCAACATAAGTACGATAAGACGTAGAATCGCGAGTTCTTTTTTCAGCAAGGATAACACCCATTTCTCTTTTGATCTCATCCTCTAAAAGAAATGCCCCTTCGGCATAATCTTTAATCACCACAAGTCCTTTTTCAAGGCTCTTTTTTTTTCCATCCGGCAAAAGAATATCATAAACAGTCTCATTAAAACCTGTATGCGCATTTGCATCAGCGCCGAATTTCATTCCGATGCTCTGAAAATATTTAACCAGTTCTCCAGGTTGGAAATGGGTTGAACCGCAAAAAAGTAAATGTTCAAGAAAATGAGCAAGTCCCTGTTCCTGATCAGTTTCGTTCAATGATCCGGCAAGTACATCAAGGTGAATGTCGACCCTGTCTTTCGGCTCGGCATTTTTTAGAAGAACATACCTGAATCCATTGGGGAATCTACCGTAAACAAGCCCGGGATCAGGAAGAAGATCGCTCTCCTCATGCGGCCATTTCGGAAGAGAAACATCAGTTATATCTGCTGCCTTGAAAGCATAAGATTGTTGAAGGGATGCTGCGCTCAAAAGGGAAAGTATAACAAAAAATAATATTGAAAATCGTAAAGCTCTAGACATCAAGGACATAAATATACCCCATATACAGTAATTTATTCTTTCTAAATGATATGTTACATTAATTTCAATATGTTACAGGTTAAAATCTTCGGTCGCCTTACTGCCGGTGCTCCTCATTCCTACGCCTTAATATATATTCCACGCTCCTTAGGTTTGACCTTGCCTTTGTTGGTAAGCTTGAAAAGAGCATTGCTGAGTTGTTTAGGTTCCAGCCCGGTTTTCTTCCTGAGCTTGGGTATGGTAATCCCGTTTCTGGATCTCTTGATACTGTCAAACACAATATCAAGCATAGTTAGTTTAGCAGTTCTATTTTTTTCCTGATCAGCTTTTTGTGTTATTACTTTTTTGCTGCCGGATGATTCTTTTTCTGACTTTGAAAGGTCTTTAGCAAATTGAAGCTGATCCATATATTCAGAAATCTGCTCAATCTGTTTAGAAAGAACAACAAGAGATCCGGACATCAATTTCAACTGCTTTTTTAATTCCCTGATCATAGTCTACCTCCATTAGGATTTTGGCAAGCGCCCATCCGGGAAGAGTTGGTTTTTCTCATGGCTTGATCCCAAACAAAAGAAAGCATTCCTGAACAAACGCAGGTTAAAAATTACTATAAAAAAGTTCCTTTTTTCTGCAAATACTACAAGAAGTTATATATCAATTTTAAAATGTCAACATAATCAATTTACTTCAAGGATAATTCATT
>JAERRQ010000136.1 GCA_016735355.1 Desulfobacterales bacterium
TATGGTCCTCATATGATTCTGAGGCTGATGTGCTCTATATTAATTTCAAAAAGCCAAGCCATGCTACTGATAGTGAACTCACAGATGATGATATAATTATACGCTATGAAGAGGAAACTATCGTAGGTATTACTATTTTACATGCAAGCAAACGGTAAAAACTGCCTGTCCCAATTGTTTTAATTTATTGAGCTTTCGTCAGGCAAAAAATATATATATGGTTTCAGCAATAATAGTCGCGGCAGGCCGGGGCATCAGGATGCAGAACACCCTGCGCAAACAATACCTTGAAATTGCCGGACTGCCAATATTATGTCATACTCTTAGAGCGATCGATGCATGCGATTCAGTAAACGAAATCATCCTGGTAGTCCCGGAGGATGATATTGATTATTCCCGATATAACATAATCAGCCGTATAAATCTTTCCAAAAAAATCGATTTGATTGCAGGCGGAGCTGAAAGGAGAGACTCTGTATACAACGGCGTCCTTGCTGTAAAGGATTTTAATAGTTTAGTGCTTATTCATGACGGAGTCCGCCCCTTTATCCGTCCCGAACAGATTGAGGCCTGCATATCCGCAGCGGAAGATTCAGGGGCAAGCATTATAGGTGTGCCTGTTCATGATACCCTGAAGAGTGTTAATGATCACGGAATTATTGATAAAACCCTGCCAAGGGAAAGCGTATGGCTTGCACAAACTCCGCAGGTTTTTAAATATTCTATCATAAAAGATGCTCTTGATAATACAATTAAATCTGATTATTCAGGAACAGATGATGCCTTTTTTGTAGAAAAGATGGAGAAAAAAGTTAAAATGGTTAAGGGCAGCAGATTAAATATAAAAATAACGACAAAGGAGGATCTTCAATTAGCGCAGGCAATAATAACCTTGACAGAAGCATGAATCGAACATAGAGTTAAATTAAGGTGCTTTGATAAAGCTTAATAGGGAATCTCGTTAAAAACGAGAGTGGTCCCGCCGCTGTAATCGGGGACGAAATCTGCATATGCCACTTTCTGATTAGAATCGGATGGGAAGGCGCAGTGACTAGGATGATCCGAAAGCCAGAAAACCTGCCTTTAATGATAGATAGTTTATTCTGCGGTGAAACGGAATAAATGATAAGCAAAGGGCCGATAAACCGGGTAAAGCCCTTCAAACGCATAAATGGTTTGAAGGGCTTTTTTTATTTTAAGCTGCAATGCCGTCCCGGCCCTTTAACGCGGGACCTCCGAAAAATTTATGAAAGGGGGTGAATTTTGATGAAAACAGGAATAATAGTATATATCGCCGGCAGTGATTTGCCGGATAATGCTGTCGATCATAAAACAGCCGTCAGCAATCTTAATATTGAAGCTGACAGGCTTGAATTTGTATCAGCCACATCCGGTCACTTTGATATAAGCGATGCCTGGTGGTCCCTAACGGTTAAAGGCATGCAAAGAATTATATGCAAACTGGCCGAGTTCACCAGTTTAGGAGACCTTAAACTGACCGGGCGCGAGCTAATATTGTGCGGGTAACGGGGGATATGGAAAAAGTTACAGATGTTCTTATTCATAATATCCCCAGAAATAGAAGAACAAAAGGTGCAATGGTTGTGATGGGACACGGCACTTCCCATCCGGCCAGTGCATTCTATAGACTGCGGAAGGGAGTTCGACAATTGACTATGTAAAAAAGATGCTGCTTGCAAAAAATATAAAAAAAGCATATTTAGTGCCATTAATGTCAGTCGCTATTGCGAACTTATTTTTGTGCGAATCCTGATTATTTACGAATGGCTTTAAAAAAATTAAGAAAAACAGTCACAAGCTCAACCAGCATCCATTTATTTTTACTTGGAATTTTTCTGTTTACAGCCATTATTGTATCATCTGGATCAGGTTATATTAATATAAGCTTTGCAGATGTTTTCAAAATAATTGCTTCCAAATTTACAGGGAACAGTGATTTCCTTGAAGGAATGAACAACATATTTTCGGTAATAGTTCTTGATGTGCGTTTGCCTAGGATTTTAACCGCCGCCATTGTCGGAGCCGGGTTATCCGTATCAGGGGCCGTATTCCAGGGAATATTATTAAATCCTTTAGCGGACCCTTACACTCTGGGAGTATCCGCAGGAGCGGCTTTTGGAGCTTCGATTGCTATCCTGTTCAATATCAGCCTTTTTGCGTTTGCCGGCCTCTCCTCCTGTTCAGTGCCTGTTTTTGCATTTGCCGGAGCCATTGCAACCCTTTTTTTTGTTATTTTTCTTGCCTCTTCAAACAGCTCCGCAACAAGGCCAGGCCTCTCTTCCAACAACCTGATCCTTTCCGGTATTATAGTTGCAGCAATATTATCTGCCGGAATCAGTTTTTTAAAATATCTCGCAGATGAGCAGGTCTCTATTATAATCTTCTGGCTGATGGGAAGCTTTGCATCGAGCGGATGGCCGGATGTCCAACTGACCTTGCTGTTTGTATGCGCCGGTTTTTTACTATCCTTTTTTTTTGCCAGAGATCTTAACCTGATGGCATTAGGTGACAGGACAGCTTCATCGCTGGGCGTGGACACAAAAAAGGTGACATTGGCGCTTCTTGTAACAGCCTCTCTTGTCGCGGCAGTTTGCGTTTCCGTTTCCGGCATTATCGGTTTTGTGGGCCTGCTGGTTCCGCACATGACACGAGCTATGACAGGGCCTGACAACCGGAGACTTATCCCTGTTTCCATGCTGGTCGGCGCTATTTTGCTTTTATGTGCGGATACGCTTACAAGGGCTGTTCTACCTTCGGAGATTCCCATCGGGGTTCTTACGGCTATAATAGGAGGTCCTTTTTTCTGCTATATCTTTAAAAAACGACAAATGTCCGGTACCGGGATCTGAAATGTGTTTTCAAATAAAAAAAATGTCGTTTTCATACGGAGATAACAAGGCAATTGATAATGTTTCACTCCATCTTGAACCAGGCAGATTTTACGGAATCATAGGCCCGAACGGCTGCGGTAAATCGACTTTTCTGGATCTTTTGTCCAGGCAGAGCCGGCCGGCGGCGGGCTCTGTTTTTTTTATGGGAAAAGACCTGGCAAAATACTCAAAAAAAGCATTATCCAGATTAATAGCTTTAGTCCCGCAAAATTTTTATATTAATTTTTCATTTACTGCCCGGGAAATAGTATTGATGGGAAGATATCCCCATATTCCAAGATTTTCAGCGCCGGCTCCGCAAGATATGGAAATAGTTGACAATGTAATGACAAAAACAGAGACATCCCGGTTTAAAAACAGATTTATTACCGAACTGAGTGGAGGTGAAAGACAGAGGGTTGTTTTTGCCAGAGCTCTTGCCCAGGATACTGATGTGC
>JAERRQ010000088.1 GCA_016735355.1 Desulfobacterales bacterium
CTTTCAATCTGACCATCAAGATTTACAAGCATAAAAAGATTCTTTCCATTATACCCCCATTGCCATTTGTCTTTGTTTTTTGAAATCAATAGCGCTGTGTAGTATTTTTTGTTCATAATTGAGTCGTTCAGATTTATTCTGATCATAAACAACAAATCCATGGGTTATTATTCTGTTCAGCAGAATGATGTTGCTGCATTTGTTCATAATCACCAGATCAATGTCATTCCGCTTTAAGGCCCTGCTTAAATTCATATAAAGATCGATCTTAATATCAAAAAAAGATTCCCCCAAGAAAGACTTCAAAAAAACAGCAATGTCGATATCGCTGGATTTTGAGGTTGTCCCTTGTACATGAGAACCGAATAGATATGCAAACAAGATCTGGTCTTTATGTTTTGTTAATACCTTTTGGATGAGTTCTTTCATGGATTTCAGATTTTAAGAAAAGAAGGAATCATTATGTTTAGGAACGAGACAAAATAACTTCCACAAGTAGGCGCACAGTTGAGAACAGCAATTGACATTAAAAATATAAATTTATAAAAAGATATTGTTTGATGAAACGAAGGTAGCTCTACTGGAGAGAAACCTGCCAAGGAATAACCAGATGAAGGTGGCATTGGAAATTGCGCCAGAGGGGAAACCGTTAAAAAAATTGCCTTCCTTGAATTTAACAAAAAAATTATAGTTTTCGTTCGGGCACTATCTAAAAATATAGATAATAGGGAACCGTTCACGGTTGCCGGTTTACAGTTAACGGTTAAAAAACATAGCAAAACTCGAATTCTAAACTGGGAACCAAAAGTTTGCTTTTACAAGGCTCTGTGTAAAAGATTCCCAAGTTTTGCATGGGAACCCGGATAGTAACGGATGATCGAAGCTTAATGATTGAAACATTTTAGCTATAAATTTCAAAATTTTTTGGTTTTTTCAACCGTGAACTGATAACTGTAAACCGTAAACGGTCTGTAAACCATGAACGGTTACGATAATAGATATTATTTAAGCCGATGTGCGGAATTGAACCGCAGACCTGCTGATTACGAATCAGCTGCTCTACCGACTGAGCTACATCGGCGTAAATAATATTAAAATGTATCATGCATAATTTCCAAGGGTCAAGTTAAAAATATGCTTAAAAGGTTTATAAGTAAAATTCTAATAGCATCTACATTGCTTTTTTTTGGTTTTTTAACATCAATTGAAGCAGTAACATTCAAAATAGCCAGCTATAATGTTGAAAATCTATTTGACCTGAATAGAGATGGGACGGAATATTCGGCATATCTGCCCTATAATCATTATGGATGGACCAGAGATATGCTTGACAAAAAAACATCCAGCCTGGCCCGTGTAATTAAGGGGCTGAATGCCGAGGTGGTGGCACTGCAGGAAATTGAATCAAAAAAAGCGCTGATTTTGTTGGTTGAAAGGTTGAAACAGAATGCTGTTAATTATCCATACTATAAAATAGCAGCGGCAAAACCGACTTCAGTTAAATGTGCAGTTATTTCAAAATTTCCAATTATAAATAAAAAGGAAATAAAAGTTGATAATGATTCTGCCAGAAATATTTTAAAAATCACTCTAAATATAGAAGGAGCGCCATTTATTGTTTTTGTGAATCACTGGAAATCCAGGAGAGGCCCCGAAAGCTGCCGAATTAAATATGCAAAAGCTCTTAAAAAAGAGATTGACATGCTGCCGGCTGATTCCGACTTTATTCTTACAGGTGATTTCAACTCATGCTATAATGAATACAGAACTATTAAATATTCAAAAAAGTTAAACGATACCAAGGGCAAAACCGGAATAAATCATATTCTCATGACCGTTAAAGGCTCTGACATGGTCAATGAAAATTTTGTAAAAAAACAGGAGGAGAATGAATATCTTTATAATTTATGGCTTGAGCTCGGCAAGGGGAAGCGCTGGTCATATATTTTTGCCGGCCAAAAGAGAAGTCTCGATCATATGATAATGTCAAAAGGGCTGTATGATAATAAGGGAATAGCCTATGTCGACAATTCGTTCGGCAGGTTCACGCCTGAATATCTGTTTTACAAAAAAGGCATTTATCGCTGGCAAAGGGCCCGAAGAGG
>JAERRQ010000114.1 GCA_016735355.1 Desulfobacterales bacterium
GTGTTTATAAGAATATTTTTGTTGGTCTAAGGGCAATCCAATCGTTATTTTCCTGATAGCAATGTCAAGATCAGGGAAAAAAGGGTAGAAACGGCCTGTTTTTCTGGAGAAGACGCAGCTATCCTGTGATAGTTACAAGAACTGGATCATGGGAAAGCTGTTTGAAAGGATGCTTTGACGGACTTTAATGGATTGGGAAGATAGGCAGAGACAAAAATCATAACCTTTTTACAGATTTTGCAAAGTAGAGGATCTTCGTTTTGAAACATCGTTTGTCTTTCTCTCCAGTCTTTCATTTTCTTTACTGTGGGAGGCATTTCAAGAAGTGAATCGGTTATCTCTTTGTACTTGCTCTTTACACGACTTGCCAGTAGGCCATAGTGTCTGATAACATTGAAGTAATGAGGAGGAATGTGGCGGATAAGCTTTCTGATAAACTCAATGGTTTTCAAGGTGTGTAGTACCTTATTTCCATTACACCTGTAATCTTTGAATTCAAAGCTGACATATTCGCCGGTGTAATTTTTGATTCGGAGTTCTGACAGGGGAGGACGTCTGGCGTATCTGCCAATATAAGCTGCAGTTAATTGGAGATCCTGTCGTTCTTCTGTAACATGGACAAAGAAGCCGTTTTGGTATTCATTTTTGAGATCGTCAAAGAATGCTTCCATAACCGCTGGATTTGAAAATACGAGTAAATCCTGATCTGGATCAGAGGATTTGATATTGTCTTCAATTGCTTTTTTCAGATGTTCGAGGAGAAGCGTTTGATAACGTTTCTGAAGCATTTTGTAAGGGAAAAAATGACATTCAACCCAACTGGAATTGTCTTCCACAACTGAGACCTTTTTTTTTGGCTTTTGGGTTTTTCTTCTTTCGTTTGGCAAACCTGGTGAATCGTTCAGCTTTTTCTGTAAGCTTTAATCCACCTGCACTGACAATACAGTGTATATGAACATGGCGTTTCAAATCGCTGCCAAAAGTATGAAGGACTGCTGTGACTGCCGGAAGGAATCCACGTTCTTTACAAAACGAAATGATTGTTTCCGTACTTGCAGAAAATACAGCGTTAAGTAAAGACCGTTTTTCAAAAAGCAATGTCCTGAACTGTGTTGGAACTGTGAAGGTGATATGAAAATAAGAACAGTTTGGGAATAATCGGTTCATATCCGTCACCCATTTGTCGATTTGAACCTTGGCACAGATCGAGCAGAAACGGCTTTTACATGAACGTGGGACGTGGCAAATTTCAGTTGGATGAACTGGACAGGCAAAAGTGGCGTAACCCAGCCCATCAGGTTCCCGACAGTTTATGACTTTCCAGACGTTGTATGCTGCATACCACTGAACCTGCAAATGATAAGCGTCAAGGAAAGAACACCAGTTTTGTTGTAGTATCTGTTTTAAGGTAAATTTTCCTGATTGAATCGCTTCCATAGTGAGGATGAATTCTAATCAGATTTTTGGAAAAATGGAACATTTATTATACAATTTCCAAAGCAGAAGTTGATACGGAGATAGGTTTTGTTTTTATTGCCCGAAGGGCATTATGTTCTTGCAATACGATGCTATGCGGCTTCGCGCGGTTTGATTATTTCAAGATCTGAACCTATTCCAAGATTGGCAACATCAAGATCGTATGCCTGCTGAAGATTTAGCCATATTTTAGGCCCAGTCCCAAACCATTTGCCAATCCGTAAAGCCGTATCGGCGGTAATTGATCTTTTACCGGAAAGTATCTGAGAAATCCTATTTGCAGGTACATTAATTTGCCTTGCCAGTTCAGCGGCTGACATACTTAATTCTGTTAATTCGTCAGCCAATATTTCCCCAGGATGTATTGGTTTTCGTGCCATAATCGTTATCCTTAGTGATAATCAACGATTTCAACGTGTTCTGGGCCAGCGTCACCCCATTCAAAACATATGCGCCATTGATCGTTGATTCGTATGCTGTATTGTCCTTTTCGATTTCCACTCAACGCTTTAAATCGATTGCTTGGCAACATCCTTAAAGCCCTAAGCGTATCCGCTGCATCCAACACTCTGAGGCGTTTTTCAGCTTGTCTGGCAAAAGCTTGAAATTCAGGTACTCTTTTTCCTTCAAAAAGCTGCTGTGTTTTCTTTCCCTTGAAGCTTTGTATCATATGCGATATACCCCTATACGTTGTACGTCAAGCGTAATTTCAAGAAAAAATAAATTCTTTATTTATTTTTAGCACTGGAATTTTATATGTTTTGGTGCTATAAAATGTAATGATTTTCCTTAAGGAGCCTTAGTTTTTGCTGAATCAACAACCACGCTTATAAAACGTGGTTTGAATTCGACCTATAAGGCCGTCCTCACCTGTCTGAATTTTACAGATGCGGTGCCTGTGTATGAGTACTAAATTTTTTTATAGAGTAATTCATAATATGGAAGAAAGAAAATCGTAGTTTTATTGATTTTAAGGGTATTACTATAATCAAGATTTACGATATAGGCTTTATCCTGTGAATACTTTTCAATAAAACTGCGGAAAGAACGCGAAATTCCTTGTTTCTTTAAAGACTTATACTTAACTTCGATTGGAACGACAGTCCTGCCCCTTTCCAGTATAAAATCGACTTCAGCCTTATCCTTTGTGCGCCAGAAATTCAGCTTTGTTGCTT
>JAERRQ010000347.1 GCA_016735355.1 Desulfobacterales bacterium
CGGGGCGGCACCAACTACTGGAAGATCCGCCAGGCTTTCTCCCAGTCCTCCGGTATGAACCATTTCCGAAGCAGCAGTGAGGATTCGGCTGTTATCCACACATGAACCCAGCCCCAGAACAGGCGGCATGCCAACCGTCTCACATACTTCAGCAAGTCCGGGACCCGCCAGGGCCGCAGCCTCCGGAGTATACAAACCGGCCTTTGCCAGGGAGAGCTGAGAACATCCGGTCTGCAGCACCAGAACATCGTTTCGAATCAACTCTTTTACCAGTTCCACGTGAACCCAGTCATGTTTTACCCTTGGGTTGGTGCATCCGACCACACCGGCCACACCCCTTATCCGCCCGTTGATGATATTCTCGTTTAAAGGCTTATATGATGCCCGAAAGGTTCCGCCCAACATGTAATTAACGTATTCCATCGAAAAACCGTGAATCCCTGAATTCTTGATTTTGGGAATTTCGATAGGCAGTTTTCTATTTTTAAACCTTTCAATGGCATTTTTGACAATGGCATCCGTGCATGCCATTGGTTCGTGTTCGATAAATGGAATATGCTCCACCCCCTCGATACGGCATCTGGGATTGGTGGTAAAAAGTCTGGTGCCGTAACATTCGGCCACCTGGGCAAGTCCCTGCTTGATGCATTGCACATCAACACCCATGGCATCCACAGCACCGGTCACCATAATCAGTTCCGTGGACATGAAATTACCCACATGGGGAATCCCATGGCGGGAAAGCATTTCAGAACCTGAACAGCACATGCCGACTAAATTGATCCCTTCCGCCCCAGCATCTTTTGCGGACTGCAGGAGATCAGGGTCGCCTACCGACGCCAGCACGGACTCAAACAGATTGGGCTCATGCCCGTGAATCACGATGTTGACCTCATTTTCCTTGAGGCATCCCATATTAACATCCCCTTTTATGGCGGTTGGAGTGCCGAAAAGAATATCCGATATTTCAGTAGCCACCATGGAACCGCCCCAGCCATCCGACAATGCGGTTCGAGTGCATTGTTGTGTGATGTTCTCGTAATGCTGGTCCACCCCCATGTGGGTACGATGCATCAATTCCATGATTTCGCGCATGGCACCGCGGGGAACAACACCATGCTTTCTCCATGTCTCAAGGGTTTTCTCGGGAACTCTTTTGGCAAAAGGGATCTCCCCTTCAACCTGGGTATAGGTACGTTCCAATTCACTGTAAAGATCCATGGCAATATCCTTGATCTCCCGGTCCTCCACCTTGATTTCCAAGATTGAAGCAACCTTCTTCAGTTTTACAGGATCCTTTATCGAATATTCCTTGATGTTACCATTCACAACCTCCCTGAAAAGTTCCAGCATGCTCATGCCATGGTCGGTATGGGCAGCCGCTCCGGAAGCCACCATTCTGGCAAAGTTACGGGCCTGAATCGTATCAATAGTCGCCCCACATACCCCGACTTTTCCGTAGGGATCCTTGGAGCTCAATCTGCAGGGCCCCATAGAGCAATGCTTGCAGCAGGCGGAATCAGCACCGATAGGGCAAGCCTTCATGGCAGCCGCACGATGAAAAGCGGTTTCAACACCATCTTTTTCAGCCTTTTTAAGCATTTGAGCCGTGGCTTCACATATGGTGGTTTTTTGTAGATCCAACGGCTTGATTTCTTTCTTTTCTATATCCTTTTCCATTTTTGCCTCCTTGGTTGACTTTCTACCTTCGTAAAAAAAAATTATTTTTTAGTATTTTTTCCAAAACGGTTAATAAAAGAATATATTAATATTATATTATGACAGAGCAGGTTGTATGCCATAGGATATCAATGGGAGGCAAAAGGATAAATAATAAATATATCAGTTGGTTATTCCTAAATGGCGCATCACCTCCGCAAGGAAAAACAACCGGTAAGGGATGGCCATTGAAACAGAAGTGTTTCAAAAAAAAAGATAATATATAGTTTGTTGATATTATTATTATATGAGTTCCTGAGTGCTTCTTTAAAAACTTACCCGGGGGTAGTGAAGCGCATCAGAAAAAAGAGGCTAACGCGATGTTTTTCAAAAAAAAAAAAATAGAAAAAAATAGGTGTAAAATCAAATGGTTTTCTCAAATATCGTTTCCCAAACAAAGCATGATTGTCCCCTTATGAAGAAAAGAGTAAAATGTCTCACATATTTTTGTTACACTCTTGTTTCATGAAACACTTTCTCCCGGTTACAAAAAAGGGGATTTTGTCTATCAATCACGGATGACCCTAATTATCCCGTCGGTGGGGATCTTTTCTTTGAGGCGCACTAAAAAAGGAGTTTTTTAACTTGTTTTACAAGCTTAGACTTGTCAAGTTTAAAATAGGCAAGTCTAAACTTGACAATGTGACTATAAGCTTATAGGCTTCAAGATAAAGATTTTTGGTGCGTTATCGGTCGTCGGAGTATTACAATACGCTTTCCTCCCTCTGGCATTCCCAAAATCATTATCTTAAAGCCTATGTATGGTTTACTGAACTTGTAAAGAAAACCATGCACAATTGGAGCGGAGATGGAATTCATCGGAAGAAAAAAGGAATTAAAGGCACTTGAGAATGCCTACCACAGCCAAGGCAGCGCCTTCATGCCGGTTTACGGCAGGAGACGTGTTGGCAAAAGTGAATTGATCAAGCATTTTATCAGGGATAAACGAGCATTGTATTTTCTTGGCAAGCAGGCTCCCGGCAAGCTGCAATTGAGGGAGTTTTTACGCAACGGGGCTTCAGTGCTGAAGCAGCCGCTTTTGAAACAGGCATCGGCCGATGATTGGCAGGAAGCAATTTCGATGGTTCTGGAGCAGGTTCCGGCTGGAGAAAAAATAGTTCTGGTTATGGATGAGTTTCAATGGACAGTGGAGGCCTGCCTTGAGCTTCCTTCAGTATTTCAATCATTTATTGATGGCGATTGGGGTGGCAGATGTAAAGTATTCCTGATTCTCTGCGGTTCTTACATGGGGTTTATGGAAAAAAAGGTTTTGGGGGAGAAGAGCCCACTGTTTGGTCGCCGCTCAGGCCAGATATTGTTAAAACCTTTTTCATATCTTGAAGCCGGCCAATTTCATCCCCGCTGGTCATTCACAGACAAAGCTAAAGTTTTTTCAATATGTGGCGGTATTCCTTATTATTTAAAATTCTTCTCTCCTTCAGATTCGCTTGACATAAATATCCGTAAAAATTTTTTAAATGAATTTTCGGCGCTGGCAAGAGAACCTGAATTCCTGTTGCGTGAAGAA
>JAERRQ010000086.1 GCA_016735355.1 Desulfobacterales bacterium
CCTTAATTTTATTGGTACGCCCGGCCCGATTCGAACGGGCGACCTACGGATTCGTAGTCCGGCACTCTATCCAGCTGAGCTACGGGCGCATGTAATTTTTTGTTAACTTCAAGTTAACTAGTGTTTAATTATTTTTGATTAGGCACTTAATATGATATACATTATATTAAGTCAATGTCGATTTTTAAATTATTTTAAAGAAGGGGAGTTGTTCAGCAAAACCGCTCTGGATCATTCCCACTCTTGCATTAGATAATAATACATGTTAAAAATTTATTAAATTTATTTTAAGTTTAAGAGCGTAGCCGGTATGTTTTAAACAATTTTTGAGTTATTTATGAGGAAAACGTCAATGCCGATTTATGAATATCATTGTAATGATTGTGATCATGACTTTGAATATCTTGTTTTGGGAAACGATCAGCCTGATGAATGCCCGTCATGCAAAAGCAGCAAGGTTAACAAGCTCATGTCCAGGTGTGGATTTCTCAGCAAGGGTGACGGCGGTGAAACATTAAAGACTTCTGCTTCGTCATCGTCCTGCGGAGGGTGCGCAGCGACAAGCTGTGCCGGTTGCAGCCACTGATGGGGAAAAGTCTCGAAACAGGAATCAAGATAGGAACAAGGGGCAGCAAACTTGCTCTTTGGCAGGCCAACTGGGTAAAGTCGGAGATTGAAAAAAAAGACCCTTCAATCCTGGTAGAACTTGAGATAATTAAAACAAAGGGTGACAAGATCCTTGATGTTCCGCTTGCCAAGGTCGGCGGAAAGGGGCTTTTTGTTAAAGAGATTGAAGAGGCTCTCCTAAGCGGCAAAATTGATCTTGCCGTGCACAGCATGAAGGATATGCCGGCTGAAATTCCGGACGGGCTTTGTATCGGTGCGGTTCCCAAGCGTGAAAACCCTATGGATGTTCTGATTGCCGATAAAGGAGGGTTATTGTCATCTTTTGGCAGAGGAGCCCGTATCGGTACAAGCAGTCTTCGTAGATCCGCCCAGTTGCTGTATACCAGACCTGAAATTGAAATTGTGCCTTTAAGGGGCAATCTCGATACGCGTCTCAGGAAGCTTGAGACGGAGAATATGGATGGAATAATTTTGGCTGCAGCAGGTGTAAAACGCTTGAACCTGGAAAGCAGGATAACGGAATATCTTGATATGGATATTATGCTGCCTGCAGTAGGGCAGGGCGCTCTTTGTATTGAAACAAGAGTAAACGATAGATTTACAGCATCATTAATTTCGCTTTTGGAAGATGCCGATTCAAGGACTGTTGTTATGGGGGAACGAGCTTTTTCCAATCGTTTGGAGGGCGGGTGCCAGGTGCCCATAGCTGCTTACGGAGCAGTTAAAGATCATTATTTTTCTTTATGCGGCCTTGTTGCCGATATTGACGGTAAAGAGTTAATCAGGGAATCTTTGGACGGGCCGGAAGAGTCTTCGGAAGATATAGGAATGGAACTGGCGGAGCGCCTCCTGTTAAAGGGAGCCAAAAGGATACTTGATAGCGTGAAAAACAGGAATTGATTATGAATGGAACTGTATTGCTTGTCGGTGCAGGCCCGGGAGATCCCGGACTGATTACGGTTAAGGGTCTGGAGGCTATAAAAAAAGCGGATGTTATTATTTACGATTATCTTGCTTCACCGCAACTGCTGAAACATGCTCGTGAAAATGCGGAAATTTTATATGTGGGCAAACAGGGGGGAGACCATACTTTAAGCCAACATAGAATTAATGAACTGATAGTTAAAAAAGCAAAATCCGGGTTGAATGTAGCGCGTCTCAAAGGCGGGGATCCATTTATATTCGGTCGTGGAGCGGAAGAAGCGGAAGTTTTGATAAAGGAGAACATATCTTTCGAGATTGTTCCCGGCGTTACCTCGGCCATAGCCGCTCCGGCCTATGCCGGTATTCCTTTAACCCATCGTCGATATACATCTACTCTTGCATTTGTAACCGGTCACGAAGATCCTGCCAAGGAAGATTCTTCCATTGATTGGGCTGCGCTTGCCAGGGGTATGGGGACAATCGTTTTTTTAATGGGGGTTAGAAATCTTTCCAGGATTGTTGCACAACTGATTGATAATGGTATGAGTACGGATACTCCCATAGCTCTTGTTCGATGGGGGACAACACCTGGTCAGGTTACTGTTACGGGAACACTTGATACCATCGTAAAACTTGTTAAAGACGCGGGCTTGAAGTCTCCTGCAATAATTGTTGTCGGGGCCGTCGTGGGATTAAGAGAAACCATGCAATGGTTTGAAAACAGGCCGCTTATGGGAAAGAGAGTCGTAATAACCCGTTCCAGGGCACAGGCCGGCGATCTTGTAAAGCTTTTATCGGAATTCGGCGCTGATTGCCTTGAGTGTCCCGCCATCAAGGTTGTGCCACCTGATGATTTTGAACCTTTGGATGCAGCTATTGAAAATATCGCAGAATATGACTGGTTGATTTTTACAAGTGTAAACGGCGTTGCTTTCTTTTTTGACCGGCTTTTTAATCATCACAACCTGGATGTGCGCGGACTTGGAGATATAAAAACTGCTGTTATCGGTCCTGTTACCAGGAAAAGGCTGCTCGATTTCGGTATAAGAAGCGATATTATGCCGGAAAGTTACAGGGCGGAATCGGTTGTGAAAGCTTTTGAGGGACAGGAGCTAAAAGGAAAGACGATTCTGCTGCCCCGGGCAAAGGAAGCCCGGCCGATACTACCTGTGGAGCTGGCATCCATGGGGGCTGATGTTAATGAGGTAACCGTATATGCTACCATTGAGGATCGCAGCGGAGCGGAACTTCTTGTTAGAAATCTTCGGGATGGGAAAGTCGATATTGTTACTTTCACCAGTTCTTCAACAGTAAAAAATTTTTACGCAATGCTTCCCAAAGATGAAATCGATTCTTTAATGCAGGGAGTTTTAACGGCCTGCATAGGCCCGATAACCGCAGAAACGGCAAAGGAACTCGGCTTTGATGTTAATATCGTTGCCGAATCATTTACTATAAAGGGATTGTGTGAAGCTATTTTAAAAAATCAGGCAAAATATCAGGCAAAACATTAGGCAGCCGCGATGGAACATTACCTTGAAAGACTCCCTTCGTTTGTTGATGAAATAAGATCAATCAGGGAAACAATAATTACCAATATAGTATTGATCGGACAGATTCCCGCTCCGACTTTCAAGGAGCAGGATCGCGCAAAAATTTTTATGGAGAGGCTCGCAGATTTTCATGTGGATGAATGCACTACGGATGGTTACCAGAATCCTATCGGCATTATCAGGGGAACCGAGCCTGCCAAGCCCCCTATTTTTGTTGTTGCGCATCTGGATACTTTTTTCGGAAAGGATGCTGAACATAATTATACTATCAGGGAAAAGGATATCATCGGCGCCGGTATTCTGGATAATTCGATCAGCGTGGGAATCCTCGCATCATTGCCCGAAATCTTTCGCAAGTTAAACCTTTGCTTTGAATCGGATATTGTCCTGGCAGGCGTTGTCCAGTCAATCGGGAAGGGTAATTTGCGCGGAATCAGGCACCTGTTAAAAACATGGCCGTCACCGATCAGGGGGGGCATATGTATTGAAGGATGCGAGCTTGGGAGACTTAACTATTATTCCGATGGAATGATAAGATGTAATCTGGATTGCAATATTTCTTCAAATACAAGCTGGGAACATCGTTTTAAACCGAATGCCATTCTGGTTATAAACGAGGTTGTGAATCAAATTTTGAAAATGCGGTTGCCCCAAAGGCCCAGATCCAGGGTGATCTTCGGCAAGGTTTCCGGCGGTATCAAGCACGGCTTGATAGCCTATGATGGCAAATTAGGTTTTGAGATACAGAGTACATCCGACGCAATGGTAAAGTCTATGATGAACGAAATATCGGATATTATAAGC
>JAERRQ010000255.1 GCA_016735355.1 Desulfobacterales bacterium
CAAAATTATGGAACTTAGAAAAGCTATAGAAAAAGCAAAACAGGAACGTGAACGAACAGGATCAACATCCCAGCAAAACAAGGCTCAAGCACCAGTACACCAGGCCGTGGAGAAAAATACGGAATGGACTCAGCCGGATTATATTGAATCAAAATCAGCCCGACTCGATACGATTAAAGCGGAAGAAAACAAGTGTGCAGCTCTTTTTGCGGATTCAGTTGCCATTAATTATTACAAGGTGCTGAAAACCCGGATACAGCATTGCATGAAGGCCAACGGATGGAACACAATCATGATAACCAGCGTCAATCCGGGTGAAGGTAAAACCCTCACTTCCATCAACCTTGCTATTACCATGGCCAGGGAATTCAATCAGACCGTACTCCTTGTAGATACTGATTTACACCATCAAAATATTCATAAATATCTGGGGGTTTCCAGCAATATTGGGCTGATAGATTATCTTGAAAATAACACACCCCTCAAGGAACTGATTATATGGCCGGGAATTGACAAATTGACCTTTATCTCCGGTGGCAAAAAAGTACTGGAAAGCAGCGAACTCCTTGGATCACCAAAAATGAAAAATCTGGTAGAGGAAATGAAAAAGCGCTACGATGAAAGGTATATCATTTTTGACATGCCCCCTGTACTTGGAAACGCAGATGCCATTACGTTTGCACCAATGGTAGACTGCTCCTTAATGGTGGTCCAAGAGGGAAAGACCGCCATTCAGGACGTAAAAAAAGCGGTGGATCTTCTCCCGCAAAATAACTTTATCGGATATGTTCTGAATAGACAAACAGCTTCTATTAATAAAAGGATGAAATATGGCTATGGTTATGCCTGACGAACATAGGCGCAAATGGTAATATTCCAACGACCGATAACGCAGTTAAATCAGGGAACTGGAAGAAAATAATCTATAAAAATCCCTCAATAACGCCTTGCAAACCATTGCATAATCCCCCGTTTTACATCCTGATTTTTTGGATCTTTCTTTTCCGGTAATTGCAATGTCGGCCTTTCTTCCACGACCTCTTTTTTTATCATATCTGAATACTTTGCGGATAACCGCTTAAATCTTTCATCCAGGGCTGCATATTCCTTTATAAATTTATCACTATTTTCTCTTTCCCGATCAAGAAGATTCTGCAGCGTGCTGACCATTTCATCGTGGTAACCGTCTTGATTGTATCCGTTTTGAGCCGCCTGTTTTTTAATAAGCATATTAATTTTTAGCCTGATATCCTGAAGATTAACTTCAAACCTCCGGAACCGCTGTAAAAGTTCCTCATCCCCCCCCTCCCCTTTCATCGTCGGCGAAATCCCGCCTTTATCTTCATCTTTTTTATCTTCATTGTTTTTATCTTCATGGTTTTTTCTCTCCGGCTCTATATAAAATCCTATTCCGCCTTTATCTTCAATAACCCGGTCAATAACTTTTGAGTTTATCTGTTTCAATTCATAACCAAAGCCATAGACCATGGCAGTATCACAGAACAGGTTTATAATCCTGGGAACCCCCCCGGAATGTGTATAGATTAAATCAACGGCTTCAGGCATGAATATATCAGGACTCCCGCCTGCTTTTTGTAAACGGTACGCTATATACTCCCCTGTTTCCTCTCTGGTAAGTGTAGATAAATGATAATTTACGGTAATACGCTGAGCAAGCTGGGCCAGCCTGGGATCTTGAAGTCTGGCTTTTAATTCGGGCTGTCCCACCAGCATGATCTGTAACAGGATCTGCTCATCCGACTGAAGATTCGACAGCATTCTGACTTCTTCCATAACATCTATAGCAAGATTCTGCGCCTCGTCTATAATTAGCAAAACCCTGCCGCCATGGGAAAATTTTTCTATCAAAAACCGATACAGCAGATCAAGATTAGCTGTTTTATCTTTTTGGGAAGTGATTTCAAAATTATCCAGAATAAGGCTGATTAGCTGATCAGATGTAATATTAGTATTGAAAATAACCGCAATATCCACATCCGGCTCAATCTGATTAAGGATATATCGCACCAGGGTAGTCTTGCCGGTGCCGATCTCCCCGGTCAGGAGGATAAACCCTGTCGCCTCCATCAACCCATATTCCAGATATGTCAAGGCATCCTGATGTTTTTCACTCCTGTAAAGATACGCGGGATTAGGTACTATATTAAATGGCTTTTCATTCAATTCGTAAAATTTTTCATACATCGGCAACTCAACTTTTACATTATTGACCTTAAATTGTTTTATATGTTATAGATTTTAGTGCTGTTATTTTGTTTAATTTATAAGGCTATTTTTTATTATTTAAAAGCTGTAAAGGCAAGTTTATTCTTAAGGATAATTTCAAAGGAGGGAGTTTAGCATGAAAGACGTGGTAATTGTAAGTGGCTCAAGAACTGCTATAGGTAGTTTTGGCGGAGGGTTGAAAACAGTTCCGGTCGTTAAATTAGGCTCGTTGGTAATGAAGGATGTTCTTAATCGCGTTGGCCTTAAACCGGTGCCAAGTGAATTAATGGAGGAGAGCGCTCCGGACAAACTGAAAGGCAGGGGAATTCTTGAGCTTGAAAAAAAAGGTTATGACTGGGACGATTCTGCGGCTCCTGTAACAATCGACGAAGTTATTATGGGAAATGTGCTGCAGGCCGGTCAGGGTCAGAATACTGCGCGTCAGGCCATGATAAAGGCCGGAATAGTCAAAGAGACTCCGGCCACGACGATAAACAAGATCTGCGGTTCAGGTCTTAAAGCAATTGCCATGGGAGCAGCATCGATCATGGCCGGCCAGGCTGATATAGTGCTTGCGGGTGGTCAGGAAGCGATGAGCATGGCGCCCATGGCACTGCCCAAGGCCCGATGGGGGCACAGAATGGAGCTTACCGGTGTCGGCGACATATATGACCTCATGGTTTTTGACGGGTTGTATGAAATTTTCTACGGATACCATATGGGCCTTACGGCGGAAAATATTGCCGATCTGTACGATATAAGCCGGAAGGAGCAGGACGAACTCGGTGTGTTGAGCCATAACAGGGCAAGAAAGGCCATTACAGACGGAATTTTTGCCGACGAGATTGTGCCGGTTGTAATCAAAACCCGCAAAGGTGAAACGGTTTTTGATATTGATGAGCGTCCCATGGATACAAACATGGAGAAAATGGGCAAATTAAGACCGGCCTTTAAAAAAGACGGATCAGTCACAGCCGGAAATGCATCCGGAATTAATGATGCTGCGGCCGCCGTCCTTTTAATGACTGCTGATAAAGCAAAAGATATGGGGCTTGAGCCTATAGTAAAAATAAAGGCTTTTGCAGCCGGAGGCATAGACCCTGCTTATATGGGCCTAGGTCCCGTGCCGGCTGTAAGAAAAGTTTTAAAGGCTACTGGGATGACGCTTGATGATATTGATATGATCGAGTTGAATGAAGCCTTTGCATCCCAGGCGATCGGATGCATGCGTGAACTGGGGATCGAAACCGACCGGCCCAATGAGCTGGGAAGCGGTATTTCTCTCGGCCATCCGATAGGGTGCACAGGTGCCAGGCAGATGGTTACCGGAATGAACCATATGAAACGCAAAGGCTATAGTACCGGCCTGATAAGCATGTGTATCGGCGGCGGAATGGGCATGGCAATGATAATTGAACGTTAATTATTTTTAAAGGAAACTTATTCATTATGGATATAAGCAGAAAATTAGGTATTCTTGTTTTTTTTGTTGTTCCCGCCATAATCGGAGGCGTTATCACTTTCACTCTTTCAGGCAGTTACGCGCCGGTTTTTGTTTATGAAATTATTCTTGTGTTGGTAGGGCTCGGAATTATCAGTAAGTAAGTTCCCCAAGACCCAAGTTGAGCGATTAGCTGTTAGCCTTGAAAAATCAAGGTATTACATCAGTAGAGACGCGATTAATCGCGTCTCTACTACCTGAAACGTATGGAGGCAAAATGGGCTGCGGTTCTTCCCGTGATTCGATATTCTGGTTTTTCCTGGTTCTCTTTATTATATCAATCTATCTTATCAGCATTCTATTTTGGCCTTTTTTTTCAGTAATAATCCTAGGCGCCGTAGTGACCGGAGTTTTTAAGCCGGTTTATAAATTTATAAAAAAAGGAACCAGACCATCTTTTGCGTCACTTCTGACATGTAGCATGATATTCATGATATTGTTTGTGCCGATAGCATTTTTCGGAAGCGCCCTTTCCAAAGAGGCTTATGATCTATATCTTACAGCCAAAAGCGCTGTATTAAACGATGAGATCAAAACTTTTCTTGCAGACAACAGGGTACTGGAAAGAGCCAATAGTTTTCTGTCCAATTTCAATCTTGAATTAAGCGCAGATGATTTAAACAAAGCAATTGCAGAAACAGCCAAAATAACAGGCTTTTTTCTATATGAACAGATCCGGGCAATCGCGTCAAACATGGCAGGGCTTGCCATTAACTTCTGCTTTATGCTGCTTGTGATCTATTTTTTGCTACTGGATGGCGATGACTTTCTTGCTTTTATAATCGATCTTTCGCCATTGCCTAAAGAGCAGAATGAGCAACTTGTATCAAAATTTAAAGATATGGCTGGCGCCATTCTCATAGGAAACGGATTATGCGGATTGATCCAGGGCTTGCTGGGCGGTGTTGTTTTTGCATTTTTCGGCCTTAAATCTCCATTTTTGTGGGGCGTTATAATGGGATTGCTGGCATTTCTGCCTATTTTGGGAATTGGACTAGTCTTCATCCCGGCAGCCGGAATTCTTTTGTTAAACGGACGCGTGGGGGCCGGAATATTTTTTATTATCTTTTACCTGATCCTTTCAAGCTTCATAGAATATCTTTTTAAACCGCGCCTGGTGGGAAAACGTGTAAAAATGCACACCCTGCTGGTTTTCCTGGCAATAATCGGCGGTCTGCAATTATTCGGCATCCTGGGAATCATTTACGGACCTCTTGTAGTTACCGCGTTTCTAACGTTGACCGATATCTATAGAACCAATTACCAGAAAATTATAGAATCCGGCGGATCGAAAGCCGCTCCTCCCCTATAAATTTTCAAATAATGACCTGATTTTAAAATTTGGCACAAAAATATAGGAAAACCCTGAAAAAGGGTTTGACAGACAGGGTATTGGCACGATGAATCGTACCCTCACTGTTCAAATCTATATAACCATTAATTGTTTTATATGAAATACTGAGAAATTATGATTCAACCGGAAAAAAAACATACTATCGGCATTGAGACCGAGATGAAAAAATCTTATCTCGAATATGCCATGAGCGTTATTATCGGCCGGGCCCTTCCTGATATTCGGGACGGGCTTAAACCTGTTCACAGACGTGTGCTGTTTGCCATGCATGAGCTCAAGAACGACTGGAACAAACCTTATAAAAAATCAGCCCGTATTGTTGGTGAT
>JAERRQ010000216.1 GCA_016735355.1 Desulfobacterales bacterium
GCTTCTTTTTTGGTCGTGGATTTAACTGTGCGGGTATAAATCATGGTTGCGTTTTTATATACACTCAGAGAAGAACTTTTTTAATTTCATTTATGATCTGCTTTTTTTTCAGCAACAGTCCTTCATAATTCACTATCCCACTTTTATTCACAATTATCAGATGCGGAACTGTTGTGATTTTCCATTTCATGGCTGCTTTTCTTTTTTCATCCAAAAGGATTATAGGTTTTATTTCTTTATCATTATTTTTTTTTATTTCATATGCTTTTTTCCTGTTGCGCCCTATATAATCCAAAGAAAATGTATTTTTGATATTTAAATGGAAATATATTAAAACTCGCGGCATAACATCCCCCATGCTCCCGCATGAAAAAGTTAATTTATTTTTGGGCAAACCCTAAAGTTACAGTTCAAAAACGCCGATGCTATCATTAAACGTTTTGCTGTGTTGAATCAGTAAAAATATTTTCTATCCCTTTACTGTCATTACGCTCGTGAGACCGGGAAGAAAATATACACGAAACTTTAAGCATAGAAATGGTCGTTTTAATTATTCTTAGGAACGTGGACGAAATAACTAAATGAACGGGAGGACTATATGGCTAACATGTTCAAAAAGTTAACACTGAAGGCAAAATTTATATGCGCAGGCTTAATGTTTCTGTTGTCAGCAATTATTTCTATCTGGGGAATGATGGAGATCGCCAAGGCAAATCACCTGCAAAAACTTGAAAGAGACCATATTGAATATTCTACGCTTCTTTATTTCAAAGCACAGGAATATCTATCTCTCTTGGACGATGGCTCAAAGGATGCCTTGGTCAGGGCGGAAGATTTGCTCAGCAGGGAAGCTGATGGGTCACAAAATATGGGATTACGGCAATTACTGAAAAATACGCTAAAACAGCCGGTTGCCGTATTTGAGGATACAACTTTGTTCGAACAGGTACTGTTTAGATGGTTAGGATTTGGCGAAGCCTTCGATGTATCAGCAAAGGATATTGAGGACTGTGGGATAGTTAAAAATGTAATCGACAGTTTTAGTCGAAAATCTATCGGGATAGAGCAGTTTAAAGAGGAATTTGCTGCATCGGTATTAAAAATTACCGTTAATAGCAGTATATTTGCCCCTGTTGTATACAGTGCAGCAATCTTCATCAAGAATTTGATGATTACGCTTGCAATAGTGAGCATCGGGGTTACCTGCCTTTTCATGTTTTATCTCGCCCGGATGATAATAATTCCGGCAACAGAAGCCAAGAGCTTTGCAGAATATATTGCAAATGGAGATCTGAGCGGAAGGATTCAGGTTGATCAGGCTGATGAAATCGGCCAACTAATGGACTCCATGAATACTATATCCGAGAAAATGGGAAACAGCATTGGACAGGTGATAGAAGCCTCTCAACAAGTTGCCGAAGGCGCGTCTGAACAGGCGGCAGCTGTGGAAGAGACATCTGCAGCTCTTGAGGAGATATCCTCTATGAGCAAGCAGAATACCGGTAACGCAGATCAGGCCAACGGCCTGACAAAAAAAGTTGTCGTAGTGGTTACAGAGGCCGCAAAGTCCATGGAACAGCTTACTAAATCAATGGATAGTATATCCAAGGCAAGCGATGACACCCAGAATATTGTCAAAACCATTGATGAGATTGCTTTTCAGACCAACCTGCTGGCATTAAATGCTGCAGTCGAAGCAGCGAGGGCTGGAGATGCAGGGTCCGGGTTTGCCGTCGTGGCGGAGGAGGTAAGAAACCTTGCGCTGAGATCCGCCGAGGCAGCCAAAGGCACGAGTACCCTTATTGATGAAACCGCAAAAAAAATCAGCAATGGAGCTTCTATAGCTTTGGATGCAAATGAACAATTTTCCGAGATGGCGGAACAGGTCGAAAAAGTTGGGGCATTAGTGAATGAGATCACCATAGCATCAAAGGAACAGACCGAGGGTGTTATCCAGACAAGTAAGGGTATGGCTGAAATGGACCAGGTGGTTCAACAGAATGCCGCGCGAGCCGAGGAGCTGGCCGCAACCGCAGGGATATTCAAGACCGCTGATACTACAGCCTCTTATACAAGCAGCTATAAACCGGAATCGTTCAGAACGACGTTATAGGAACATCAAGATATTCCTAAGTTTTCGTAACGCAGTCAGGCGGGATGCATCGACGCTTAAAATGTAAAGTTATTTTTGTGCGAGCCCTTAGTCTCTCAAGTTCAAATTTTGCTGCCATGATACTACAGTGTTACATTTTCTTGTTTCCATGCTCCAGCGTGGGAAGGTATATCATGTGCCTGTGAAAGAAGGGTTGAATAATGAAATTTCCTTACGGTGTATCTGATTTTAAAAAAATTAATACGCAGGGTTATTTTTACTGCGACAAAACAGATAAAATCAATCTGCTTGAAAAATCTGATTCCCAACTCTTTATCCGCCCCAGACGTTTTGGGAAGAGCCTTGTTCTTTCAATGCTGGAAAATTATTATGATGTTGCAAAAAAGGATGAGTTTGAAGCGATTTTCGGCGGGCTTAAAATCGGAAAAAATCCCACGAAACTGCGTAATTCATATTTTATTCTAAAATTTGACTTTTCCTGCGTTGATCCGACCGGAAGCGCTGAAGAAGTGAAGCAGGCCCTGTTTAATCATATTAATGACTGTATTAAAGGATTTATTCTCTATTATGGAAGATATAATCTTCCGGGTATTGAAGTAAACAAAAACGATGCTATAAGCTCCATTAACTCCCTGCTAAATTCAGTCCGCATGACCCCTTATCCGGTTTACCTGCTAATAGATGAATATGATAATTTTGCCAATACAGTAATGATGGGAGTGCAGAGCTCCAAAAAAAGATATGAAACCCTTGTGCATGACGAAGGCCCATTAAGGACCTTTTTCAAGGCTGTAAAAGCCTCGACTTCAGGTTCCATGTTTGACCGCGTCTTTATAACCGGTGTCTCACCTGTTGTTATGAGCGATATTACCAGCGGATATAATATTGCTGAAAATATCTATTTTGAGCCTGAATTTAACGATCTGTGCGGGTTCAAGCAGGCTGAAATCGAAAATGTACTCAAAGAGATTGTCACTAAATGCGGTTTTGAAAAAGAAAAGATCCGTGAGGCCGTAAAGCTGATGCAGACTTATTACAACGGTTATACCTTTTCCCATGCCGCAGATGAACATATCTATAACCCGACTCTTTGCTTGTATTTTTTTAAACAGTTTGAAAAAAGATGCGAATACCCAAGGGAGATGCTGGACGACAATCTCGCAATGGATGAAACAAAACTTGAGTATATTGCCCAGATTCCCAAGGGAAGAGATCTTTTAATGAGCCTGGTAGAGCATAAACAGCAGGTTGTTGTATCCAGAATCAGCAAGCGTTTCGGCGTTAAAGAGATGTTGACGGATAAATCCCGCGACAACACCTTTCTGACTTCTTTTCTTTACTATTTCGGTGTATTGACCATTGTTGGCGACACGGAAGATTTGAAGATTATCTTAAAAGTTCCCAACCTGGTTATGAAAAGCCTTTATGTAGAGCGGATACAGAAAACGCTTCTTCCGGAGCCGGAAGACAGGGACGATGGAAAGCTGGCCGCAGAAAAGGTGTACGAAAAAGGGGAAATGGCTCCTTTGTGCAGATTTATGGAAGAAAGATATTTCAAGGTTTTTCATAACAGGGACTATAGATGGGCAAATGAATTGACAGTCAAGACAGCTTTTTTAACGCTTCTTTATAATGATATTATCTACATAATGGATTCTGAAACTGAAATTGATCGCAGATATGCCGATCTTCTCATGATTATGAGGCCGGATAAAAGATATGGCAAAGTATTTGATGTTTTGATTGAATTCAAGTTTGTAAAACTTAAAGATGCCGAAACAAGCGCTGATAAGGCACGGAAACTCTCTGAAGATGAATTAATGCTGATTCCTGAAATTGCAAACCGGATAACAGACGGCGCAAAGCAGGTGCATGAGTATGGAAAAAAGCTTGAACAAAAATATGGGAATCTAAGGCTGCAGAAATTTGTAGTTGTGGCCCTTGGGTTTGAGAGAGTATGTTTTAAAAAGCTGGATTAATACATGCTGGTTATAGAGGATGATTGAATAATGAAATTTCCATACGGTATATCCGACTTTAAAAGTCTTGTTACAGAAGGATATTTTTATTGTGACAAAACAGACAAAATCCCTTTGATCGAGAATGCAAAATCTCAATTGTTTATCCGTCCAAGACGTTTTGGAAAGAGCCTTGTGCTTTCAATGCTG
>JAERRQ010000035.1 GCA_016735355.1 Desulfobacterales bacterium
TGACCTTCAACATTGGCCTCTTGAGATATTTTAAGTTCATTGTTTTTGTACTGCTGAACAGCGTTTATGACATTCCCTTTTGCTCCGGTTACAATTTTAACGCCGGCCTGATTAAGCACATTAAATGCTTTAGGACCGCAATTCCCTGTTATCAATACCTCAGCCTTGCTGTTTACTATTATTTTTCCTGCCTGTATTCCGGCTCCCTGTGGAAGGTTTAAATTTTGCGTATTTTCTACTTCTTCAAATTCAAGCGTTTCGGAATCTACAATAATAAAATATGCGGCTCTTCCAAAACGGGGGTCAAGATCCGAGTTTAAGTCGTTACCTGTAGATGTCACTGCGATTTTCATAGCTTCTCCTTGTTTATAAATAATATTACAGATCCATGAAGTTTTCTACTTCCTGCCATACTTTTAGCATTGCCTGGGCCCCTTTTCCTTCTGAAAAATCGACCAGGCTTTTTTGAGCAACCATTGCGGCAGTAACATCACTGTCGTACGGAATAGAACCTATATATTTTATCTTATTTTCATCAGCGTATTTTTTGATCTGATCCGCTATTTCAGGGTTAATATCATATTTGTTAATACATACCATGGCAGGAATCTTAAAAAAGGCTGTGAGTTCCCCCACTCTTTCCATATCATGCATTCCCGAGAGGGTAGGCTCCGTTATTATAAGAACAGCGCTTGTCCCTGTTACTGACGCAATAACAGGGCAACCTATGCCGGGAGGGCCGTCGATAATAATTGTTTCAATACCCTTTTGTTCGGCTATTTCTTTTGCTTCCCGACGCAGCAGACTTACCAGCAGGCCGGAATTTTCTTCGGCAATACCCAATCTGGCATGAACCATGGGGCCGCATGATGTGTCTGAAACAAACCATTTACCGCAGGTTCTCTGGGGAAAATCGATAGCCTCAACCGGGCAAAAATATACGCAAACCCCGCAACCTTCGCATGCAATCCGATCTACAACAAAATCATCGCTGATCGCATGGAACTGACACCGGTCCGTGCATTCACCACAGCTTGTACAAATATCAGGGTTAATCTCTGCAATATGTCCGCCCTTGAAATCCTCTTCCTTTTTTATTTCAGGAGGCATCACCAGATGCAGATCCGCAGCATCCACATCCCCGTCAACAAGAATTATATTTTTTGCAATGGAGGCAAAAGATGCCACAATGCTTGTTTTACCTGTGCCGCCTTTACCGCTTATTATTGTAAGTTCTTTCATGATTGAGTTTCCTTAATGCCGGATCCGGTTTTCTATTTTTGAATAAAGTCCCTTAAAAAGTTCTTTCATTTCAGGCATCGCGTTTACCATTGGCACGCCTCTTGAGTAATTTTCAGCGATTTCACGGCGATCCGAAATTTCCATCATTATCTGTATATTTTCTTTTTTTGCATATTGAAGAACCCCGTCATTACCTGAATCGCATCGGTTAATAACTATTCCAAACGGCAGTCCCATGGTACGAACGGCCTCTACCGCCAGCGCCAAATCGTTTAAACCAAAGGGCGTTGGTTCTGTTACAAGTAAAACGAAATCGGAACTTTTCAGCGACGCAATTACAGGACAGGATGTTCCAGGAGGAGCATCGATAATTGTAATCATATCCTTGTTGATATGATCCTTTACTTTTTCGATCAGGGGCGGCGACATGGCTTCTCCCACACGCAGTCTCCCATATACAAGTTCAACACCCTCCGAATCTTCAATTAAAATTTCTCCAAGTTCCCGGGATGATTCCTTAATTGCTCCTTCAGGGCAAACCATAAGGCAGCCTTTGCAGCTATGACACATTTCCGGAAAAGTCATAATGGTTTCGCCAATCAGAGTTATGGCTGAAAACTGGCAAATTTTTTCACATTCACCGCAATGTGTGCAAAGCCTGGAATCGACCTCGGGGACCATTGTGCGGACGGTTTCTTTTGATACCGGCTCAGTTCGTAAAAAAATGTGAACATTCGGTTCTTCAACATCACAGTCAAGAAGTTGAACTTTGTCAGCCAGTGATATGGCAAGATTGGTTGCAACCGTTGTTTTTCCGGTGCCTCCTTTGCCGCTGGCTATAGTTATAATCATTTTTATCTCTCCCGAAAAACTGGTTATAAAATTGTTATGAGTATATGCTTATAATGAATTTAAACAGCAATCCTTTGTTCGTCAAGCAATTTTTATATTTTGAGCCACTATATTTTTAAAGATAAACCCTTTCGGGTAAACAGGTGCTCTATGCCCAACAGCCTTTATTTCCAGCCGATTCCAGGTACATCTCCGACTTGACAGTCCGATGGGTATCAGGTATTTGAATCATTATTGGATGTAGACGGGTGGGACTTATTGTTGCATTAGTCGCGTTACAATATGTTGTTGTGCCGCTCGAATGCACGTTCTTTGTCCAGAAAAAATAGGTAAAGATTTTCATTAATAAATAGTTTATAATAATCCTATTCCATAAAACGGAAGCAGGAGAAAACATGAAACAAATAGAAACAAAAATCGAAACCGGAGACTGTTTGGAAATTCTTAAACAATATCCGGACAACTTTTTTAATTTAATTGTTACATCGCCACCGTATGCTGACAGTAGAAATAAAACATACGGCGGGATTAAACCAAATGAATATGTTGAATGGTTCTTGCCAAGAGCAAAAGAATTTTATCGAGTATTAAAATCAGACGGTACGTTTATTCTGAATATAAAAGAAAAGGCGATTAACGGTGAAAGACATACGTATGTATTGGAGCTTATATTAGCCATGCGGAAACAAGGCTGGCTATGGACAGAAGATTTTGTATGGCACAAGAAAAATTGTTTTCCAGGAAAGTGGCCTAATCGATTCAGGGATGCTTGGGAACGATGCCTGCAATTTAATAAATCCAGGAAATTCAATATGTACCAGGAAGAGGTTATGGTTCCTATGGGTGATTGGGCCAAAACCCGATTAAAAAAACTGAGTAAGACTGACCGTACTCGTGATGAATCAAAAGTAAATAGTGGGTTTGGTAAAAATGTGTCAAACTGGATAGGCCGTGACATGGCTTATCCTACGAATGTGTTGCATTTCGCAACTGAATGTTACAATAAAAAACATAGTGCAGCTTTCCCTAAATCATTGCCGGAATGGTTTATCAAACTGTTCACAAAAGAGTACGATTGGGTACTTGACCCTTTTGTCGGCTCCGGTACTACAGCAGAGGTAGCCCAAAGCTTAAGCAGAAATTCCGTGGGCATTGATGTTCTTTCTGAATATTGCAAACTTGCACAAAAAAGGACAGCCCATTATCAGTACAAAATATGCGAGGAAGAAGCTGAATATGAAGCCGATAAACCAGGAAAAAATAGCGGAGTATGTCGAGAAAACCATCCCGGAGTTTCATCGCAACCGAATAGAAAAGTTGAAGGAACTCAAATTGAAAGCTGTACTCAAGCGTAAAAATCCTTATCTTTTTAAGGCCAAGCATATCACTACCGCCGGCGATTTTATAAAAACGATTCTTGACGCTCATTTGTCTTCACAGGAAGAATCATTATTCGGCGGATTTCTCGAAAGTTTAGCAATTTATATTTGCAACTATGTTTATCATGGTAGCAAATCCTCTGCCGAAGGAATTGATCTGGAACTTGAAAAAAATAGTACTAAATACATTATTTCCATTAAATCCGGACCGAACTGGGGTAACTCAAGCCAGATCAAGAAAATGAAGGATAATTTCCGTAAGGCCAAGCGTATTTTGGGGACCAATATTGCTTCATCTCTCAATGTTATTGCGGTCAATGGTTGTTGCTACGGCAAAGACAATAACCCGGACAAAGGCGAATACCTGAAATTATGCGGGCAAAGATTCTGGGCCTTTGTTTCCGGCAACGATAACTTATATATTGAAATTATCGAACCTCTCGGGCATCGAGCAAAAGAGAAAAACGATCAATTTCTTGAAGAATACAGCAAGGTTGTCAATAAATTTTCCCTTGAATTTATGGAAATGTTTTGCGATTCAACTGGAGCAATTCACTGGGAAAAAGTAATTCAATTCAACTCAGGAAAAAAATAAGTCTCAACGAATAAATCCAGCGGACGTAAAAAGCCGCACCGCTGATTAGGTTATTCATCCCATTTGAATAAATCTGCCGGAAAAAATTATGAAAAACAGGCTGCAAGTCTCTTTGAACAATTTAAAGCTGAAAACGCCCTTAATGACTGCGTCCGGCACATCAGGACATGGGAATGAGATTGAGGTTCTGGAAAACAGCCCTGAAGTCCGCTCTTCCCTGGGAGCTTTTGTTACAAAAGGGGTTACTCTTAAAGCTAAAGAGGGCAACCCTGAATTCAGGATTGTGGAGACCGATTCCGGCATTCTCAACGCAAT
>JAERRQ010000140.1 GCA_016735355.1 Desulfobacterales bacterium
CTGGCTGGCAAGGCGCGAAAGCGTAGGAATATCAAGATATTTCTACGCTTTCGTAACGCAGCCAGACAGGATGCATCGACGCTTAAAATGTAAAGTTATTTTTGCGCGAGCCCTAAGATCTCATTGTGTGAGCCAGGGTCAACACATCAACATTTTTTGCCCCGCCGTGCAAGAGTATTCGCGCGCACTCATCCACTGTGGCGCCTGTTGTATAAACATCATCCACCAAAAGTATTCTTTTTCCGTTTATTAATTCAGGCCTGTTTAAACTGAAAGCATTTTTCATGTTTTTCTTCCTGCTTGTACGATCAAGACCGGTTTGCTGTCCGGTATTTCTGTTTCTCACAAGGGCATCCCTGCTAATCTGTCTGTCTGATAACATAAATCCCAACTTTTTTGCAATCGCCGGCCATTTTCTGATTAAAAGAAAGGCCTGGTTAAAACCCCGTTTTCTGAACCTTGTTATATGCAGCGGCACAGGCAGAATCAAGTCGATGCCCTGGGGATCCCAATGACTCATAAAGGTAGAAAAAAGGAGCAGTCCCAGGGGACGCGCAAGCTCGATCCGGCCTCTATATTTCAAGGCATGGATTACCTCCATGAGCGCTCTTTCATATAGTCCTGAAGAACGCGCCTTTCCATAATATTTTGGAAAATCGAAACACTCGCCGCAAATATGGTCATCCACCTCCCGACTCTTAAACATAATTCCACATTTGGAGCAAACTGGGGATTCAACAGCCAAAAAATCCTGGGAGCAGGATGGGCACAAGAATCGATCCATTAACAGTTTAAAGGATAATTGTGCGGGTGCGGACAATATTGAGTTTCTGGTAACGGTATTATTTAGGCTGTTTATTGCGGCATGATTATCAGGTTTGAAGAATGATCCGCATGCCGGACATTTATAAGGGAAAACAGCACTTATTATGCTTCTGCCCATATAAAGCAGCAGATTTTTATGATTAATTTTTTGTTCTGTTTGATTTATTTTTATTTTTTCCCTTTTCTGAACCCGAAGGCTAAATAAATCATAAACCCGATAAAAGGGATGGAAGCAATAACCATCCATATAACTTTTTTCTTTAAACTGCCGAATTCTTTCTGGGCTGCATTTACAACAGCCCATATTGTTAAAAGGAAAAAGGGAATGCATAAACATATAAAAAACAGAATTTCTTTTGGATTCATTTCTCCTCTTTCAAACTGTTGGCTATTTTTAAAATCGTATTAACATAATAATTGCTGTGGTTATATCTATAAATAACTTTAAATGCATTTTTCTCGTTTATATCGGGATACCATCCATGATGATGAAGGTAGTTTGCAATGCTGAAAATGGCATCAGCATGATTAAATAGATCCACTTTCCCGTCATTATTTCCGTCTACACCCAGGGATATAATGTTGCTGGGCATAAATTGGGCGATCCCTACTGCTCCGGCGTAGGAACCGAAAATTTTATCAGGCCTTATCTTTTCTCTTGATGTGTATTTGATAAAAGCCTTTAATTCACCATAGGCCCATCCGGATTTTTTTATAGATTTTTTTTTAAACTTCTCACGGGTCAATCTCCTGTCTGCCGGAATACTCATCCATAACAGATCCCGCGCTTCCTTATCAGATAAAGACGCCATTGTAGATAGTGTGTTTATAACAGAACTCTTCCCGGTATTAGTGCCGAATTTTGTTTCTACAAGAATGATTGAGGTGATAATGTTTTTATCAACACCAAATTTTTTTTCAGCGCCACTCAAAGCATGAATATGTTGCTGCTTATACTTTTCTGCCCGTTTCATATATTTTTTTGCTGAAAAAGCATTATAATTCAGATTCGCTTCATTATGCATGAAAAATAGTGAAACACTTTTTAAATCAAAACGTACACCTTTATTACTATAAATCCCGGCGATATTTTTTTTGTCAAAACCATCATCTACAAGTCTTTTTTCAAGGGAATCGAAATTTTTTATGTTATCTTTGATTGTTTTTGCATAAACAGGCATGGGAACAAAAATAAAAACAGATACACAAATACAAGGAATTCGGAGATATTTGAGCAAGTTTTTTATTTTAAACATTATCCGGCTCCTTCTTTAAAAGTGGTTAAACGCCCGGTTCCCGGGTGGATCCGATCTATTTCAATCGTTCCGGCAGAGCGTTTTGAAAAAACTGTAACATGACTGTATCCGGCGGAAACAATAAGATCGAAAGCCTTGTCAAAGTGCCGGCCTACCTGTTCAGGTCCATGGGCATCGGACCCTATAGTAACGGGGATTCCTTTTATACGGCATTCTTTAATGATCTCCTGATGAGGATATATTTCCATCACCGGATGGTTTAAGCCACTTGTATTAATTTCCATCACAATACCTTTTGTCTTCATTACAGACAATATCCCTTCGATCTCTTTATCATATTTTTTATAAGACTTGCGACCGAATTTTTTTATCATGTCAAAATGACAGACAACATCAAAATAATTATACTCCATCATTTCAGAAAGACGCTCGAAGTAGAGAGAAAAAACAGAATCAGTGTTCTCTTTTCCTTTTTTCCAGGAAGAACTGCTGCTGACAATGTTAATATCATCTACAAAATGAATTGAACTTCCTATTAAGTCGAAAGAATAGGTGCCAAGTATATCTTCAACAAGATTTAGGTAATCAGGGTTGAAATCGATCTCAAGACCGGACTTGATCTTGATAATCCCCTTATACTTTTGTTTAAGCATTTGAATGGCATGATAATATACAGGCACTTCATTCGGAGTCATGGAAAGAAAATTACCTGATGGATTAATGGTCAGGTGGTCCAGGAAACAGATCTCTTTTAAACCTGTAGCTATGGCCTGGTGTATATACTCCGGCATTGAACCGGTTGCATGGTTACAAAGCAGTGTGTGAATATGATAATCTATCATAATTAGCTTTAAAAAGATGCTTTTCTTGATACTGTTTCAATGACATGCTATGTGCTACATTTATATATCTCAAATATTTTATACAACAGGCAAGCGTGAAAAAAAAGATTAATATAATATTTTCCTGCCAGTCATGCGGATATCAGACTTCAAAATGGCTTGGTAAATGCCCGGATTGCGGAAAATGGGATACATTAATAGAAGAAACCCGCTCATATCAATCTATTAATTCCGAAAACAAGGGCCTGCCCAATCTATTTACACAACGTGCACAACCTGTGCCCATAGATTCAATAGATATTGAAGATCAACACCGCCTGTCGACCGGTTTAGCAGAATTCGACCGGGTCCTGGGGGGCGGACTTGTATCCGGCAGCCTTGTGCTGATCGGCGGCGATCCCGGCATAGGGAAATCGACTCTCATGCTTCAGGCACTGCATGGTATTGCAAAGAACGGACGTAAGGTTTTATATGTTTCAGGTGAAGAGTCGATTATTCAGATCAGGATCAGGAGCAAGCGCTTGTCTTCATTGTCATCCAATTTACTGGTAGTATCAGAGATAGATATCGGTATTATACTTGCAATGCTCGATTCTGTAAAACCGGATGTTCTGGTTATTGATTCAATTCAGACAATGTTCAACCCGGATATCACCTCTGCTCCGGGAAGCGTCAGCCAGGTTCGCGAGTCGACCATGCAGATTATGCTTACTGCAAAAAAGACTGACGTGCCCGTATTTCTCATAGGTCATGTAACCAAGGACGGAGCCATAGCAGGCCCGCGGCTGCTTGAGCATATGGTTGATACGGTTCTCTATTTTGAAGGTGACCGGAATCATGTTTTCAGAATTTTGCGGGCAGTCAAGAACCGCTTTGGCTCTACCAATGAAATCGGTGTCTTTGAAATGAATGACAACGGTCTGGTCGAGGTTTTAAATCCTTCGTCGGTATTTCTGGCAGAGTGCCCGGAAAAGACACCCGGTTCCATAGTTACGGCCAGCATGGAAGGTTCAAGGCCGATTCTGGTCGAAATCCAGGCTCTGGCAGGTAATACCAGTTTCGGAACTCCACGCAGGACCATACTCGGAATAGATCAGAATCGCGTTGCTCTTCTCCTTGCTGTAATTGAAAAAAAGCTGAACATGCATATGATGGGACAGGATATATTTATGAATGTTGCCGGGGGTGTCAAGATAGATGAACCTGCCATTGATCTCGGCATAGTCTCTGCTGTGATATCGAGTTTTCTGGACAGGCCGATTTTAGAGAGAACCGTTGTAATCGGCGAAGTCGGTTTGACCGGTGAAGTTAGAGCTATAAGTAATATTGATATACGAATATCGGAAGCAGAAAAAATGGGTTTTTCAAGATGCCTGGTACCCCAAAGCAATCTAAAACGCATAGCTGTAAACAAGGGTATGGAACTTATAGGTATCAAAACAATATCCGATGCAGCGGAGGTCTTGTTTTAAACGTATGAAACGACCGGCATCAAAAAAAAACAGGTGGGAAGATCATTATACTCGCAGAGCGAAAAAAGATAAATATCCGGCACGGTCTGTTTATAAGCTTCAAGAAATCCAGAAAAAATTCAAGGTTATCAAAAAAAATGATTCCGTGCTCGATCTTGGCTGCGCGCCTGGCTCATGGCTGGTCTACGCGGCTGAATTAACAGGCCGCACCGGGAGTGTTATCGGGATCGACTTAAAGCCGGTTATATTCAATCTGCCTGCGCATGTTACAGTCTATCTCGTTGATATGTTATCTGAAAATAATTCTTTTTTTAATGAGAAAAAGCAATTTAATGTAGTTCTTAGCGATATGGCTCCTTCCACAGCGGGTAATAAGCACTTGGACAATACCAGATCTTTTAATCTTGCCATGGCCGCTCTTAAGTGCGCACAAAAAAGATTGAAACCTGGTGGAACTTTTGTATGTAAAATATTTCAGGGAGAGGATTTTAATTTTTTTTTAAATCTGCTAAGAAAGATTTTTCATAAAGTAAATATTTTTAAACCTCAAAGTAGCCGAAAAGCAAGCAGAGAGATTTATATAATCGGATCGG
>JAERRQ010000234.1 GCA_016735355.1 Desulfobacterales bacterium
AATGACCATTCCCGATAAACCTAACAGCCGCCTGCAAAAATATCGTCTGACCACGAAGGGCAAAGCCGCAATTGATGAACAACGCACAGATGACACGGAGAGAGGGGGCGCAGATAAATAAATTAGTGGGCAATTATTTTTTTACGCTCGTAGCGTTTGATTCCCCGGCAAAAAGCTTTTATTCATGCCGTAACTGACCTAAATCTGTGCGCCTACTTGTGGAAATTATTTTGTCCCCGTTCCTTAGATAAAATTTTATATGCTGCAATATATGGATAAAAACGTTACAAAACAACAAACGAACGAATTAAGCGTCATCGGAATTAATAAAACATTTGGAACATACCAGGCATTATCCGATGTTTCTTTTGCGGTCACCCCCGGTGAAATCCTGGGTCTTATCGGCCCCAATGGCGCAGGTAAATCAACTCTGCTGGAGTGTATTACCGGCCTGTTACCCGTGGAATCCGGCACGATCAGGTGGCAGGGCAGGCAGCTTTCACCTGAAAAACGGAAGCAGGTTCTCTGGTATCAGCCGGATAATATACTGCCCTTCGCCGAGCAACAGGTTACTACCACGCTGTCATTCTTCCAGCAAATTCATGGCGTGGACAAGATGGAGATCAAGCAGCTTGTCAACAGGCTGGAACTTTCTCCCATGCTGTACAAGCCGCTGAATGCACTTTCAAAAGGGTATAGACACAGAGTGCTTCTCGCTCTTGCCCTGCTGAGCAGGCAGCCTTTGCTGATGCTCGATGAACCGTTTGACGGATTCGACCTGCGGCAGTCTCTGTCGGTTATGGATCTGCTGCGTGAGTGCAGGGCGGGTCGCACCATGATCCTTTCCATTCATCAATTGACCGAAGCGGAAAAAATTTGTGACCGTTTCCTGCTGCTGGATCAGGGCCGGGTACTGGGAATCGGTACACTTGACGAGCTGCGTAAGCAAACCGGCCTTGCCTCGGATGCAAGGCTTGAGGAGGTGTTTCTTGCCATTACTTAAGAGCCCGCCCAAACATCAACTTGCGCGGCTTGTCATGATCCAGGAAATGCGCGGCCTGCTGGTATCGCCTGCTCTATGGATCATGCTCATCATTGTGTCGCTGCTGGTCGGTTACAGTTTCCTCCAGGCGGTGAACCTCTTCAGCCAGGCCAGCCGGACAGCATTATCTTTTCCGGAACTGGCCGGCGGCATGAATCCCCTGGAAGGGATATTCGTGCCCACCTTCGGCGCCTATTATCTGAGCCAAACGTTGCTTTTGCCCTTTGTCGCCATCCGGCTGATCGGTCTGGATAAACAAAGCGGAGCGCTCAAGCTCCTGCTACAACTGCCGCTGTCACCCCTGACCCTGTGTGGTTTGAAAATTACGGCAATGGGACTTGTCTGGCTAAGCAGCCTGCTGCCGGCAGCCTCGGCTTTGATAATATGGCATAATTTGGGCGGTCATATTTATCCTCCTGAAATAGCAATCTTGTTAGCAGGACATGGCCTATACTCATTAACGGTTATTTCCATTGCCATGTTCGCCGCCACAATCAGCGATTCTCTGCCCACTGCGGCCATGTTCTGCCTGGCGGCCACCCTGGGATCATGGGTTCTTGATTTTGCCGCCGCCGGTCAAGGTGGCTTGCTGGGCATCCTTGGAAGTTTATCCCTGACCGGTATGTTGCGGCAATTTGAAAACGGGCTGTTGTCAACGGCTTATGTAGCCGCTTTCCTGTCCCTTGCACTGTTGTTTTTCCTGTTAACCGCAATCTGGCTGCATCCCGGCCGGCGCATGTTCTTGAATCTGGGTAAATCATTTACCTGTATAGCTTTATTCTGTATTGTCGCTTTGAGCTCACTACTTGCGCCAAAATACATGGACGTGACCGAAAACCGGAGACACTCATTCAATCCGGCAGATATCCGCGCCTTACAAAAATTAAGAAAGACGCTGACAATCACAATTTATCTGGATCCACAAGACAGCCGTTTACTTGACCTGAAACATGACGTACTAGGCAAATTGCGTCGCAGCGTGCCGCAATTAAACGTAAAATACCCGCAAACCAAATCGGCAGGTTTATTTGGCGCGACTGAGAGCGACAACTATGGACTCATACAATATAGCTATAACGGGCAACATGATCAGAGTTATTCAAACAGTGAAAACGAAATTCTGCCGATTATTTATACCCTGGCAGGAGCACAGGTAGTTCCCGATTCCATACCGACATATAGCGGCCATCCCCTGACCGCTGAAGCAACAGGAAGCAAATGGTGGTTTTACATCTTTCTTCCGTTATTTTTTTTATGTGCCGGTCTTTATGGTCGCAAGGGGAAATGGTAAAAATATTAAGTAACCGTAAACTGATAACCGTGAACGGTTACAATATTAAAAAAGGAGCTAACAACATGAAACGTAAAAGCACACTTATCATCGGTATTGTTTTGACCCTGTCTTTGCTAAGTTTTTTTGTTTACCGAAATAAATTTCTCCCGGCAGAGGCCCCGGTTCAGTTGGAATACCTGGCTGCCGGGCAAAAACAAACCTGTGGTATGGTATCTACGGCAAGGGCCGGAGAAGCAGTCAAGACTTCTGTCGGCAACATAGATAAAAAAGGCCGAACCTTTTTTGATTTTTCAGGGGAAACGGTAGGCGCGTCTCCAAAAACCTTTACCCCGGCAGTGGGGAACTGGATAATCGGCAGTGATGAGAATAATACAGTCCTGGTGGTGGATGGCCGCAAATGGAAACGGGGAATAGCATCAGCCGGCCTGGCAGATAAGGCACGGGCATTATATGGTGAACGATACGCTGAATTTCTTGATAATGTCACGGCCTATGCCTACTACCCCTTTGCAGTGGCGGGGAACATTGAAAATTTTACCAACGGCGAGATCAATGTCCGATTTAAGGGAGTTGCCGGCAGGATAGATCAGGGGGCCGGCATTCTGTTTGATCTTAAACCAAATGGCGACTATTATGCAATTCGCGCCAATCCACTGGAAAACAATATGGTGCTGTGGCGCTATAAACATGGAAAAAGAAGTTCAATCAGCTGGGTGCGCAATGTAAACACGCCCAGCCGTCAATGGCACACTTTAAAAATGACGGTAGACGGCAATCTCATCAAGGGATATGTGAATGGCAAGCAATATATTGCTCATAGCTTGCCGACCCCTGTATCAGGAAAAGTCGGATTGTGGACCAAGGCAGACAGTGTTGTCTACTTTGATGACTATCAGGTGGATGCCCGTTAAAAACATATTTTTCGCTCTATCCCCCTATGTGAATACGCCGGGGATCACGGTATGGCAGTATTTACACTTATTTTCGATAAGATTATATTGGGTGATGAAATACCCCTGCCGTTCAATCAGTAATTTTTTACAATTGTGGCACCAGGTACTGTTGCCTGCATGACCCGGAACACCCCCTATATAAACATAGCGGATACCTTCCTTTATGGCCAGGCTACGGAAATCCGTAAGTGTGGATATGGGAGTGGGTGCAAGCCGGTTGAGTTTGTATTTAGGGAAAAAGCGCAAAAAATGGAGAGGATAGTCGGAACCGAGGTTTTCGAGGATCCATCCGCACATCTCCTTGACCATATCTTCATTATCGACATATCCCGGGACCACCAGGTTGGTAATTTCAAAGTGCACGCCCTGTTCATGCAGGTTTTTAAATGTATTTAACACCGGCTGCAGCCTGCCGCCGTTCAATTTTTTGTAAACTGCATCACTGTATGACTTCAGGTTGATATTGGCCGCGTCAAGAGATTTACAGAGCCGCAACAAAGGTTTCCTGTTTATATAGCCGTTTGATATCAACAGGTTGTTTAAACCCTGTTCTTTTGCAAATTCAGCCGTATCTATCATATATTCATAAAAAGTTACGGCTTCCGAATAAGTATAGGCTATGGAACCAGCTTTTGCCTGAAGCGCCTTTTTGACAACATCATCAGGAAAAAGCTCCACATGGCGCACCTCATGTGGTTTAACCTGTGAGATTTCCCAGTTCTGACAGTTCAGGCAGCGGAAATTACAGCCGGTTGTGGCTATGGAGAATGCCGCTGTGGCAGGTTTAAAATGGTAGAGCGGTTTTTTTTCTATGGGGTCCAGATTGACAGCGCATGGGTTTCCGTAAACAAGAGTGTAAAGCGTACCGTCTATATTTACTCTTGAACGGCAAAGGCTTCTATCGCCCGGAGAGAGCAGGCAATGGTTGGGGCAAATGCCGCATATCACCCTTCCGTCGGCTTTTTCTTTAGAAAAATATGCTTTTTTTGACCATTTCCACAATTCATCCGGAGCGTCGTTTTTGAAAATTTTGCCCCTGATATCGGCCCGACCTTTTAATGCACCTTTTATTGCGCCTTTCTTTTTATCAAAGGGTAGGAATCCATAAGAGATTGCAGGAGTTGCCAGGATAGCTGCGCTGCAGCAAAGAAAATCGCGACGGCTGATTTTTTTCATTTTCAGTGCTTTCTTCTTATTCCTTTTTATTTTTTAGTGAGTCCTTAGCCGCAGACTCACACGAACGAACACAGATATTCATTTTTTTAAAGCAGAGTTTTTTTAAAACCAGGAGCAACAAGTGCAAACTTTAGAAATCGCAGGTTTTTCTGTTTTAAAATTCCTTTTCCTTCAAAAGCAGATTTTAATGTGTCAAGAAAAAGGCTTTCCCCAAATCGGCGGGGACGCGATAGAAAATAGTATCTTCCATTATCGACAAGTCTTTTAACAAAAAAAGTTTTGTCGATGTAAACATACCCCTCTTCAATGATATCCCTGAATGTTGAAATTCCGATGGGCAATTTTTTCATGGTATTATTCTCTTTTCCTTGGTTTATCTATATGTTTGGCCAAGCATTTGCGCCAGTTTGTTCCTATGGGTTTCAGCCTCTGCTCCGTCTATTTGTTTCAGACGTTCAAGATACGTCAGCGCCCGTTTTTTATCCCCCTGGACTGCTTTGATATACCCAAGGCCAAAAAGAGCAGTAGGTTCAAATTCGT
>JAERRQ010000105.1 GCA_016735355.1 Desulfobacterales bacterium
TGCTGGAAGGATCATCAAATATTTCTAATGCCATGCTTCCTCCTTATATACAGCTTTAATATTTTTCAGGCTTTCCGGTAAACCTGCTGGAGGCCCGTCCACAACTATAAAAGATGCCTTGTTTCCCTTTATAATCGGCCCTGTTTTATTTAGTCCCATAAGTGCGGAACCGTTCAGAACCGAGGCCTTAAGGGTCTCTTCCAAAGAGAAACCTGCCTGCATAAACAATTTTAATTCTTCAATAATGGAACTGCCGTGGTGCACGCCCAGACTGCCCGAATCCGTACCAACCGCAACAGTAACGCCAAGTGCCCTTGCCATGACAAGCTGCCCGATCTGGTCTTCCAGGGTTTTTCTTGATATTTTTGCTTCAATGCTATCCTGGGATAGATACTCTGCATATGCTTTCATTGTGCAGGCTGTGGGAACCCAGGTAATCTTTTTTTCAGCCATTCGACCAAGATTTTTTTCCCCCATAAAAAAACCGTGCTCTATCGAGGCGCAGCCCGCCTCAATCGAATTTTCTACCGGAAGCCGGCCGTTAGCATGCACCATCACTTTAAGTCCTAATGATGATGCAGCATTTACAGCATCTTTTAAATCATACGGATTAAACTGGGGCGAAGTCTCCTTGCCGAATTCTTTTAGACTATTAAGGCCGGAATTAACAATTTTTACATGATCTATACTTTCATCCTTATCAAGTATTTCCTCCCCAAGAGTTTTATCTTGAGAGGGCGGTCTTCCGATAAGCTTTCCATATCTTCCATGATTGCGCCATGCCCGCCCCGCTGTTTTTATCTCAACAATGCTCTTTTTTATATCATATCGTTTTTTTTTATAGCGTAAAGCATAGGCCCCATAATCACCTCCATCCCTCACGGCAATCACGCCGGATAAAAGCGACTGGCGAAGATGCGTTGAAATTACATGCTCTGCATCGGCAAATGTCGACTTGAGCTGCTTTTGCCTTATTTTTTGATCATCTGTGCCGGACATGCATAGATGAACATGGCTGTCTATCAAACCGGGAATAATAGTGTAAGCTGAAAAATCCGCAATGTCGTCCTGATCAACATTATAAAATTGTAAATCGGACAGGCTTTGGATTATGCCGTTTTCAATTTTGAGAATTACATTCCTGCGCGCCGGTGCGCCAGTCCCGTCAATCAGCCATCCGGCACGAATGTTTATTTTTTTGGTCTTCATTGGTAATCTTAAACCCTGTTAATCATAGAGGCCATATACCCGGCTCCGAAACCATTATCAATATTTACAACAGCCACATTGGAACTGCAACTGTTCAGCATTGCAAAAAGAGCGGCCAAACCACCCAGGCTTGCTCCATAACCTATACTGGTCGGCACTGCTATGACAGGCTTGTCCACCAGCCCGGCCACAACGCTGGGCAAGGCGCCCTCCATTCCGGCAGCCACGACAAGCACTGCGGCATTGCTGATTAATTCTTTATGCTTAAACAACCTGTGAATCCCGGCTACTCCCACATCGTACAGATAGCCGACCTCATTGCCCATGGCTTTGGCAGTAAGATATGCTTCCTTGGCCACCGGGATATCTGAAGTACCGGCTGAAATAACAAGTATTTCACCTTTTCCGAGTATAGGAATTGTATCCTTTTTCCAAATTATCATTCCGGCATCATTATAAAATTCCGCCTCCGGGAAGTGTGGAAGAATCTTGTCGGCTTTATTCGGACTGACACGAGTCACAAGTAAAACATGCTCCTGCACAAGTATTTTCTCCATTATGCCTATTATCTGATCTGCTGTTTTACCCTCACCGAAGATAACTTCGGGAAACCCCTTCCGCAGGGAACGATTATGGTCAATGTGGGCATATTCAATATCTTCCATAGATAAATTTTTCAGCTTTTCCGCCGCATTGGCAACACTTGTTTTGCCGCTTGAAACCGCCCTAAGGAGCGCATTCAAAGATTGTATATCCATTTAAAATTCCTTGTCGGGTCCATAAAAAAAAATTAGTCTCCCGTAAAGCGCACGGTAATCTGAACGCGCTGGGGGGAGGATTCGAAGCATACTTTTCAAAATATGATAAATAAAATATAATGAATAAATATACTAAATATAATAAATCATTTTTTGTGCCAAGATAAATCCGAATCGTTGGGATAAGGGTTTGGGTTTTGCGATCGCCAGTGATGTCTTTCCCCTTCCCTGGAATTTTTAAGGGAGCTTGCCTCTTTTGTTGGAGGAAAAAAAATATTGCGGAATTTCAAAGCCGACGCTATATTCCATTTATGGTGTTATCTTTAAAGGCCGGAGGCGTCGGATGGAGATCTTCAAGCTGACTCTATGAGATTTAGTCCTAATTACTAATGAGCTGTTTTCGTTAAGCCACTGTTATGAAAATGAAAGAACAAATAAAACTACCGGACAATTCCAGGCAATTTAGTATTAATTATGAGAAGGAACTTAATCCCTCCCAACTTGCTGCTGTAACAAGTGCTGAAGGACCGCTTCTGATTATTGCGGGTGCTGGAAGTGGAAAGACCAGGACACTTACTTACAGGGTTGCCTACCTTGTGGAAAGCGGCATCCCTCCTAAATCTATTCTACTTCTCACATTTACAAGAAAAGCATCCCAGGAAATGCTGCATCGTGCCGCACAGCTGGTAGGTGCAAGATGCGCCATGGTTTCAGGAGGAACTTTTCATTCTTTTGCAAACAGTGTGCTGCGAACTTACGCAAAAGAAATCGGGTTTGGACACGACTTCTCTATTATGGACAGGTCAGACACCGAAAGCTTGATAAACATTATAAGAAAGGAGTCCGGCTATGGTTCAGAAAACCGCTCATTCCCAAGAAAACAGACTCTTGCCAATATTTTCAGCAGGGCTGTCAATAAGGTTGTATCCCTGGAAGATGTAGTCTCCCGTGATTACCCGCATTTCTTCAATGACCTGGAAGCAATTATTGAGCTGAATAAAGAATACGCAAATCAAAAAAGAATAAATAATGCCCTCGACTATGACGATCTTCTAATATTTTTACATCTGCTTTTAAAACAACACCCGGAAATTCGCGGCAAACTTACGTCGCGGTATCGTTACGTCATGGTAGATGAATATCAGGACACAAACCCTGTCCAGGCAGAAATAGTATATTTCCTTGCCGGCGATGAAAAAAATATTATGGTTGTAGGCGACGATTCCCAGAGCATATATTCTTTTAGAGGAGCAGACTTCATGAATATAATGAGATTTCCTGATGTTTTTCCTTCCACAAGGATAATTAAACTGGAAGAGAACTATCGTAGTGCCCAGCCCATTCTTGACCTTACAAACAAGATGATTGAAAATGCAGCAACAAAATATTCAAAAAAACTATTTACAAATTTACACGGCGAAACCATGCCTATTCTCATAAACGCTGAGGATGAATATGATCAATCAGAAATTGTAGTAAAAAAAATAAAACACCTTGCTGAAAAAGGTATACCTGCAAATGAGATAGCAGTACTTTTCAGGGCCGGCTTTCATTCATTCGGGCTTGAGATAGAACTGACCAAAAATAACATTTCTTTTATAAAAATGGGTGGTTTCAAATTCATGGATTCCGCTCATATAAAGGATGTAATCGCTCATTTAAAGGCTTTCTCAAGTAGGGTTGACAGAATAAGCTGGTATAGAATCCTTATGCTTCTTAATAAAATAGGTCCCGCCGCGGCACGAAAAATTTTCAAATCTGTTTCAGAAAAAGGAAGAGATGCCGGCCTGTCGGAGATAAAACTTAAGGGAAAGGCAGCCGAGGGCATTATGAAGCTTAAGGGTCTTTTCTCTAAAATGGATTCACAAGCAGTAACTGTCGCCGACATGGGAGAAGCTGTAATAGAATATTATACACCCCTCCTGGAAGCAATGCATGATGATCATCCCAAACGCATAAAACACCTTGAGCATCTTGTTGCGATTATGGAACGATACAGGGATATGGGAGAATTTTTAACAGATATGGCCCTGGAGCCTCCAAACACAGTAAAAGATGACTCTTTTACGACAAATCCTTCAGATAAAGGCAGGCTGGTTCTTTCCACAGTGCACTCAGCCAAGGGATTAGAGTGGAATACTGTATTTGTTATCTGGGCGCTTGACGGACGATTTCCGTCGGCCTATGCTTTAAATAGTGAAAAAGACCTTGAAGAGGAACTGAGGCTAATGTATGTTGCCGCAACACGCGCAAAGGAAAATCTCTTTTTTATTTACCCGCAAAATGTTTACGACAAAAGCTCAAACAGCTTTTTATACAACCCGAGCCGCTTTCTCGAGATAATACCCGACGATATTCTTAAAAAAGAATTTTAGAAAAACTTTACAATTACAACAAATAAATTATAATCAAAAAGTTTATACACAACAATACATACCTTGATAACAGAGATAAAATTATTATGAAAAATTTAGCTACCATTGTTCTTGCAACCAGGAACAATGGAAAAATACTTGAAATATCAGATTTATTAAAAAAATTTCCTGTTATAATCAAAAACCTTGATGATTTTGGGCCGATACCTGAAGTAGAAGAGGATGGAAATACTTTTGAAGAAAATGCTTATAAAAAAGCGAGTTTTACGGCAAAAATCCTCGGTCTGCCGGTGATTGCTGATGATTCCGGCATTGTTGTAGATGCGCTTGAAGGAGCGCCGGGTATATATTCGGCCCGTTATGGCGGCACAGATGCAACAGATGAAGAGAGGTGCACCAGGCTGCTGAAAGAACTTGAAGATAAAGAGAATCGAAAAGCCGCTTTTGAATGTGTTATCTCCATAGCTGTACCTACCGGGGCTGCCCTCACTTATGAAGCACGCTGCGAAGGTCTGATAGCAGATCGGCCTTCGGGAATAAACGGTTTCGGATATGACCCGATATTTTATTATCCTTCCCTTGACAAAACTTTTGCGGAAATAACCAGAGCAGAGAAAAGTTACGTCAGCCACAGAGGCAAGGCTATGCGTGAAATAAGGGATGAATTCGACAAGGTTCTGATATGGATAGAACAGAATATGCCGATTTTTGAAAAATTTCAGTGTAATGGATCATAGTAATATGATAGAAGATCTTATCAAAAAAAACAGAAGTTGCAGAAGGTTCTATCAGGAACATTCCATACATATAGAGATGTTGAATCAATTGGTGAACCTGGCGAGGTTATCGGCTTCAGCAGCCAATCTGCAACCTTTGAGATACATACTCTCCTGCGATGCATCGACTAATTCTGAAATATTCTCATGTCTGACCTGGGCGGCTTATCTCAAAGACTGGGCCGGTCCGGTGGAAGGAGAACGTCCCTCGGCTTATATTATAATACTGGGTGACACTGAGCTGACCAAAGATTTTTGGTGCGATCATGGTATCGCCGCTCAGAGTATTCTTTTGGGGGCCAGGGAAAAAAGGCTCGCAGGCTGCATGATCGGTCTGATTAACAAGGAAAAATTAAGAAAAACACTCTCTATAGAATCAAAGTATAGAATCATGCTGGTTCTGGCAATCGGGAAACCGAAAGAAGAAGCCGCAATAGAAAAGATAGGAGCTGATGGTGATATAAAATACTGGCGCGATGAAAATCAAATTCACCATATCCCAAAAAGAGGATTACAGGATATAATTATTAAAAGTTATATTTGATGCTTTTCAGGACTGTCTTGTATTGTATAAAAACAATTGCTCCCCTAAAGGAGAAATTCCTATGACGGATATAAAAAAAACTATAGATATCGTACAGGAAATAGGTGGGAGCAGAACAATAGAAGCGGCAAAGCAAGTTTTTAAAGAAAAGATGGATAAGGAGAATCTTTCAAAAATCGAAAAAATCAAGACCACCGAAGTTTTGATCAAGATAGCAAACGCCATAGCAATGTGTGATCCTGATACAATTTTTATAGTAACCGATACCGAAGAGGATAATCGTTTTGTCAGGGAATTCAGTTTAAAAAAAGGGGAAGAGAAAAAACTGACGATGGAGGATCATACCATCCATTATGATCTTAGAGAGGAACAGGGCAGAATTATAGATAGAACATATTATATTACCGACCCTGAAGAGTTTATCAGCTCTCTTGCAAACAGGATAGACCGACCGGATGCCCTTGAATATATTCAAAACAATATGAAAGGTCTTATGCGCGGGCATAAAATGTTCATAGGATTTTATATGCGTGGGCCTGTTGGTTCACCGGTTGCAAATCCTGCCCTGGAAATCACCAGCTCGGCTTATGTCGGTCACAGCGCTGAAATCCTTTATAGAAACGCATTTTCGGTTTTTGACAAAGAGGTTGAACGGGCAGGTCATTTTTTTACAAATATACATAGTGAGGGGTTGAACCGACCTGAAGACCTGCCCCATGCAAGAGTCTTTATGGATCGAAAAAAGCAGACAACATACAGTTTCCTTTGCACTTATGCTGGGAACACGCTTTTGCTGAAAAAAGGGAATCACAGGCTTGCCGTTGACAGGTCGGTATATGAGTACAGGGGAACCCAGCTTGCCGAGCACATGTTTATTACCGGAATTGAAGAACCGGAAGGCCGAATAACATGGGTTACCGGAGCTGCACCGAGTGGGTGCGGGAAAACGACCACGGCCATGGCCGGCGACCATTTTATAGGTGACGATCTTGCTCAAATGCGGATAGCCGCAGATGGTTCAATCAGATCGATTAACCCTGAAAAGGGTATTTTCGGTATTCTTAAGGATGTCAACAGGGAGGGCGATCCTGTTTTGATGGACTGCCTGCGAAAACCCGGTACTGAAGTAATCTGGTCTAATGTACTGATAGATGATAACGGCGTGCCCTACTGGACCGGCTGCGGAGAAGATATACCGGATAAAGGTTTTACATTTCAAGGTCCCTGGGAAAAAGGGATGCTGGACAAAAATGGTAATGAGCTTCCCATATCTCACCCGAATGCACGCTGCACTTTAAATGCAAGCGCTCTTTCAAACTGTTCTGAAAGGATTGAAGATCCTGATGGTGTTGTAATCAGGGTTATAACATACAGCGGTCGGGACAGTGATACCATGCCGCCTATCCGGGTTGCAAAAGATTCTGATCACGGTGTGGTAATCGGCGCCTGCTTGGTATCGGAAGCAACCGCAGCCGAAATCGGAGCAACCGGAGTCAAGCGGGCTCCATGGGCCAATGCTCCTTTTATACCAGGCGTTTTGGGCGATTATATGGATTCACAATTCAAGTTTTACGGCAACAGACTGATTGCTGCCGACAAACAGCCTGTAATGTCAGGCCTGAACTATTTTCTTACGGAAGAAGCAAGAGGCGGCTCTTCAAAGAAACTGCTCGGCGAAAAAAGAGACGTCAAAGTCTGGCTGAGCTGGCTTGCAAAACTAGTTCATAAGGATATTGATGTTATCAAAACTCCCATAGGCAATATTCCAAAGTTCAAAGATCTGCAAAAAATCTTTAAAACGAAGATTAATAAGGAATATACAATTGATCTCTATAATAAGCAGTTTTCCCTGTATCTTGATAACATATTGAAAAGAATAGATCTCCAGGTTGATGCCTACAAAAAAGGAACACATATTCCTGAAAGGATTTTTGAAATTATGAATGAACAGAAAGAAGAACTTTTTAAACTTAAAGATAAATACGGAGCAGTTGTAACACCGTATCAGCTTGAGAATAATGATAAATAATGAGTTGTGAGTGACGTATCGCTCAAGCTCGGCCCTGCTAAAGATTTTCATATAAAAATTACCAGGTTTTAAAATTTGGTATAAGGGCTCGGCAAAAAATAACTTGGTAGGATTTGCGCCCAAATTTGCCGTAGATTTAATTGATCTGATTACGCAAAACCGCAGGAATAGCGAGCTATTTCGAGGACTTTTGCGCATGAAGATCAATTAAAGATATGGTGAAGTTGGGATGCAAAAATGCCAAATTATTTTTTGCCGAGCCCTAAGGGCAGAAGGTCGTCGGCGTATTATAATACGCCGACAACCGATAACGCAGTGAAATTGATTATGTGGAAATCGATAAAAGATAGTGTCAAACTAATCTGCAGCGGCCGAATGCTTGTAACCCTTCTAATGGGTTTTGCGTCCGGTCTGCCGCTCCTGTTAACCATGTCTGTTCTGCAGGCATGGATGAAGGAAGAAAACATTGATCTGTCTCTTATCGGGCTCATCACCCTGGTACAGATTCCATATACCTGGAAATTCCTGTGGGCGCCTTTGCTGGACCGTTTTATTCCGCCTTTTTTAGGCCGCAGAAGAGGATGGCTCTTTTTAATACAGATTGCCCTGGTATGTGCCATAGCAGGTTTGGGGTTTACCGATCCTGTGCATCATTTCCGAATGATGATATTTACGGCTCTGCTTATATCCTTTTTGAGCGCTTCACAGGATATTGTAATTGATGCCTATCGTCGTGAAGACCTTCCCGACAAAGAACTGGGACTCGGTTCCTCTTTGTATATATATGGCTACAGAATGGGTACCCTGCTCGCTTCAGGAGGCGGTCTTATCCTGGCGGATCAGATCTCTTTTACCTATGTTTATCTTATCATGGCGGCCTGCATGCTACCATGTATATTTACCACGCTATTTGCACCGGAACCGGCTGTACCGGGAAATACGCCGAAAACATTAAGAGAGGCGGTAATTGCCCCTCTAATGGAATACTTCAGCAGACGGAGCGCTTTGCTGATCCTGGCCTTTATACTGCTCTATAAAATAGGCGACACCATGGCCAGCGCCATGACCATACCATTTTATCTTGATATGGGATTTTCGAAAACCGAAATCGGCACGGTTGTCAAATTATTCGGAACATGGGCTGTTATTGTCGGCGCGATTACAGGAGGCTTTCTTATGCTCCGTCTTGGAATAAGCCGAAGCTTATGGATCTTCGGTTTTTTACAGGCAATCTCCACCGGATGCTTTGCCCTGCTGGTTAAAACAGGTCCCAGCATAACAGCTTTAACCTTTGTCATATCTTTTGAAAATCTGAGCAGCGGCATGGGGACCGCCGCCTTTGTGGCTTTTATGGCAAGTATTACGGATAAAAGATTTACAGCCACACAATATGCCCTTTTGAGCAGCCTGATGGCCTTTCCCAGGGTTCTGGCCTCGGCTCCAACCGGATTTATGGCCCAAAGTGCAGGCTGGGAATTTTTTTTTATAATATGTATGCTGGTGGCAGTGCCGGGAATGCTGCTTTTACCAAAAATTGCCCCTTGGAATTTAGCAAATGGATCAGGAAAACGGAATACTATTACAAAAGGGTAAAGACCTGCATAGGATCAGGAACAAAATTCTTGCCCTACCCCCTGAAAAAGCCCTTGATGCCATCCTGAATTCAGAGCATCCTTCTGCTGTTGTCCAATCATTCCAGGAAGATGACTTTTATTTTTTAATTAATGACATCGGATTGAACGATGCCGTAGAACTGCTCTCCCTGGCATCCACACGACAGTGGGAATATATTCTGGATATAGAGACATGGGACAGGGACAGGATTGACCTCAAATCCGTCACGCAATGGATCCACGCTCTCCTTACAGCCGCGCCAAAACGTTTAATCCAGTGGTTAAGTGATGAAAAAAAGGAATTGATTGAATTCTATCTTTTTAAAAATATCGAGCTAAAGATAAGGGAACATGATCAGGAGCCCTCCGAACTGGGGGATGATTTTTTCACTGATGATGACACCTTTTATGTTAAGCCGCGCTTTAATCCTTACGGAGAGATGTCTGCGTCTGCAATGTATGCCCGGGAATATGATTCCGAATCTATACCTTCGGAACATGATGAGATGGAACGCTCACAAACACTCCTGGAATTAATTAAACACCTTTCAGCCTATGATCATATCCTGTACCAGAAGATCCTCCTGGAATCGGATGCTATCCTGCCGGCAGAGGTCGAAGAAGAGCAATACAGATTACGCAATGTAAGACTTGCTGAAAAAGGTTTTCTTCCTTTTGAAGATGCCATAGGTATATATAACCCGTTAAAACCAAAAAACATTAAAAAACTCGGCCAAAAAATTTTTGTGGCTGCTCCTGACAAGAACCCATTCCGTTCAGCCCCGCAATATCCCTTGTCAAACCTGAAAATTAAAAATATATTTACCCAGGCCCTTCAAACCATCAGGAGGGATGAAGTTATAGAGCAAATTCAACAGGAATTTGCAGGACTTGCCAATCAAATAATCTCCGCAGACCAAAAACCGGTTAGAAGCAGGGATGATCTGCGTAAGGTCGTAGAGAAAGCCTGCGGTTATCTAAATATTGGCCTGGAAAGTTTATCCGGAGAGCTGTCCGTAACCGGCAAAAAAGATATTGCCGCATATATAAAAAAATATCCCCTGGCGCTTATCTTCAGAATCGGGTACAGTTCAGTCTTGAAATTAAAATGGCGGGCGGATAGATGGTTGGAAACAAGCTGGTTTGCCGATCAAAATTTACCGCTCCCATTTTGGGGAGAAGAATGGACAGGTCTGCTGGGTGGACTTCTGATAAAAAAACCGCTTTTTTATGATAATTATAAATCCGGTGTGCTTTACAGGGAATTTCTATCAACCGAAGAGATCGCAGCAACCGCTGAAATATTAAGCATGATCACAAACTTTGATGATATTTTTTCAAAAATAGATGTTAGAATAAAATCGGCTGAAGCTTACGAACACCTTGACTATAAGAATTTAATTCTAACCCTCTGGTGCAATGATCAAATTGATTCAATACATACGCAGGGAGAACTTTTGCCTGTCAATTTCGATAAATTCAAACCCTTTTTTGATAATTTGTGGGAAGATACGCAACAAACTAATGATAAACAGAAACAAATAAAACTTAAAGTAAAAGAATCATTTCTGAACTGGCTCTCAGGAAAAACAGGGCTGGAAAAATACGATCTTTATACCGGATTCGGCCTGATCCTGGAGAAACTCTTCTCTGAAATAGAAGCCGAATACGGCAGGATAGCAACAAAAGACCTTGATCACAG
>JAERRQ010000203.1 GCA_016735355.1 Desulfobacterales bacterium
ACTTGTGATCATGGAATGGTGTGGATTCTGACAGTTGTGCTCATAGTAGGGTGGGGATTCTGACAGTTGTGCAGGTGTGGCTGTTTTTGGAGCCCTGGTTACAAACGCCATGGCAAATGTTGCTGCTGCTGCATTGATATTGCCGATTGTGATCCCCATGGCGCAGCTGGAGGGAGTAGATCCCAGGGTGTTGGCTTTATGCCTCGGGACAGCAACCTCTTTTGCCATGCTGCTGGTAATCGGCTGCCCGCCGAATGCCATTGCATATAGTTATCGATATTTTAAATCATCCGATCTTACCAAGGTCGGCGCTGTCGCTACACCTGTTTTACTCGTGATTCTCATCGTAGTTGCATCACTATGGTGGAAGTTTCTGGGCCTGATATAGATTTTCACTTGAATTAATTATCTAAAAATCTAAATAACTCAAAGCCGTGTTAAAAAACGCGGCCTGGGACGTGGAAAAGGGAAGGGTATCTGATTTGTGCGAACAGATATAACATTAAACAGCAATATCCGCCTGATGCTTGTGGATGATGAAGAAGATTTCAGGCGAACAATTGCAAAACGTCTGAAAAAAAGAGGCCTTGCTCCCGAAGAAGCAGGAAGCGGAAATGAGTGCCTGGCCTTGCTGGAAAACAAAGCCGTTGACATAGTTGTGCTGGATGTAAAGATGCCCGGCATGGATGGCATTGAAACCCTGCGTCATATAAAAGAAAAGTTTACTGAAACAGAGGTTATACTTTTAACTGGTCATGCGGTAACTTCTGACGGTATATCGGGAATCAAGGCCGGAGCCTTTGATTATTTGAGCAAGCCGATAGAGTTTGAGCATTTACTAAGCAAAATCAAACAAGCTTATAATAAAATAATACGGGAAGAAGAAAAACGTAAAGACGCAGAATTCCGAGCAGGCATGGAGCAGCAGATGATAGCTACCGAGAGGCTGGCTTCGCTGGGAACTTTATCGGCCGGTGTGGCTCATGAAATAAATAATCCCCTGGCGATCATAAATGAATCAGTCGGATGGATGAGACTTATTTTAAAAAAGGATGAATTGGCGGAGATGCCCCGCAAAGAGGATTTTGAAAAAGCTTTGGGCAAGATTGAAAAGGGTGTCGACCGGGCCAGAAGAATTACACACCAGCTTTTGGAGACTGTTAGAAAAAACAATTCGGTATTTACCCAGGTTGACCTTAAGGAACTGTCCCAGGAAGCTGTTGAGCTCCTGGGACAGGAGACAAAAAACAGGGATATTCATTTTTTTTATGAAATGGAAGAATCGGCCTGCACTATCTGGAGCGACCCATATCAAGTGCGGCAGGTTTTGATCAACCTGCTGACAAATGCCGCGCATGCCATAGATACAGGAGGCAAAATTACCATAATCCTTAAAGCGGGTGTAGATGATATAATTTTGACTATTCGTGATACCGGGAACGGTATTCCGAAAGAAAATCTTGACAAAATTTTCGAGCCGTTTTTCAGCACCAAGAGCCCAGGTAAAGGCACAGGCCTGGGGCTGTTTGTTACTAGAAGCATTATTGATAAACTTGGCGGCAAGGTGACGGTTAAGAGCCGACTGGGGCACGGAACGAGTTTCAATATCACTCTACCTAAATATTATGAAATAAATAAATGATCGTTAAAAAAATTTTGTTTTTTTGATGGAGAGGAAAAGTCATGGTTAAAATACCGACCAAAATACTTTTAGTTGATGACGAGAAAGATTTGATTGAGATGCTTTCCTTAAGGCTGCAGGAGACGGGAGAAAAGGTTAAATCAGCTTATAGCGGCCAGGAATGCCTCGAAACTTTAGATAAAAATAATATCGATGTTGTTATCCTGGATATCAAGATGCCCGGTATGGATGGCATTGAAACGCTTAAAGAGATCAAAAAAAGATTTCCCCTGGTTGAAGTCATCATGTTGACCGGCCATGGCAGTACTGAAACCGCTGTGGAAGGGATGAAGTTAGGAGCTTTTGATTATCTGCTAAAACCCGCCGATTTCAGTGATTTGTCTCAAAAACTGGAGTCCGCCAGAAAGAGAAAGGATGAACAGGAAGATCGTATCAGAATGGCGGAAGCAAAATCTCTTTTAAGAAAAACCGGCGGCTCATGAAGAGTAACCATGGCATAGTAATTGCTTTGAATATTCACAGACAAGTTCAGAACATCAGATGACAAGAGATACCCCCTGAAAACCGCAAACTAATAACTGTGAATGGTTACTCAATATGAAACGTCTGGAAGAAATATCTCTGCTTTATGAAATCAGCAAGGCTCTTAACAGGCATCTTGACCTGAAAAAATCTCTTTATGCAGTTCTTGATATCCTGTCTGATTCAATGAATATGGTGCGTGGGACAATATCAATTCTCGACCCGTTGCGCGATGAAATAAATATCGAGGTTGCTCACGGACTTTCCGTAAACGCCATGGAAAAAGGAAAATATAAATTAGGCGAAGGTGTTACAGGAAAGGTTATACAGGCGGGTAAGGCTGTCACAATTCCCAAAATAAGCGAAGAACCACTTTTCCTCGACAGAACGGCTTCAAGAAAAACAGCCCAAAATCAGGAATTATCATTTATCTGCGTACCTGTGATTAAGGATAAGCATGTGATTGGGGCTCTCAGCGTAGATAAACCATACAATAAAGCTTATAAGCTTGGTGAAGGAAAAAGACTCCTCCTTGTAATAGCTACCATGATTGCGAGACAGGTTGACAACCTGGAAACAATCCGCCTGGAAAAAGAACATCTAAGACGTGAAAACAAACGACTAAACGACGAACTTGAGAATAAATATAAAATAACCAATATTATAGGAAACAGCAACAAGATGAGAGAAGTTTTTCAGATGATCTCTCAGGTTTCCAGAAGCAATGCAACTGTTCTTATCCGCGGAGAAAGCGGAACAGGCAAGGAATTAGTGGCCAACTCCATTCACTATAACAGCCTGAGGGCCAAGCAGCCTTTTATCAAGGTAAATTGCGCTGCATTACCCTCTAATCTGATTGAAAGCGAACTTTTCGGGCATGAAAAAGGAGCCTTTACCGGCGCTTTAAATCAAAAAAAGGGAAAATTCGAATTAGCGCACAAAGGAACTTTCTTCCTTGATGAAATAGGTACCATTGATCTTAATACACAGGTAGCCCTTCTCCGTGTGCTCCAGGAAAAAGAGTTTGAGCGTATCGGGGGTACCAGAACAATAAAGATAGATGTACGCATAATTACGGCAACCAACAAAAATCTTGAGAAAGCCGTTGATAATGACACCTTCCGGGGAGACCTTTATTATCGGCTTAACGTATTTCCGATTTACATCCCCCCTCTCAGAGAGCGCAAGACTGATATTCTTCTTCTTGCAGACCATTTCCTGGAAAAATACGCCAAGGAAAATTTCAAGGAAACCCGAAGATTTTCAACTCCCGCCATAGATATGCTAATGGCTTATCATTGGCCAGGGAATGTCAGAGAGCTCGAAAACTGCATTGAACGTGCGGTGTTATTGTGTGGTGAAGAGGGCGTAATACATACTTATCACCTGCCTCCGACCCTTCAGACAGGTTCAGAGACTAATACATTAACGTCCCTCTCTCTTGATGATGCTGTAGCTGCTCTGGAAAAAGATATGATAATTGATGCTCTCAAGAATACACGCGGAAATGCAACCCTGGCAGCTCAGATGCTGAAAACCACGGTTAGAAAATTTAATTACAAGTCTAAAAAAAATATGATCAACTACCGTGATTACCGATAATTTTTATTCCGCAATCGTAAACACATCATGGAAGCCTTGCTTTATAAGTATATCTTCATATTTTGCAGCCTGCTCCAGGGTGGTGCATTTCCCCGCTCTCACCCTGTAAATGGTACTATCTCCAGTGTCAAATAGAGAAACGTGAACATTTTTGTAAATTGGATCCAGCTCTTTTTTTAATTTTTCAGCATTGTTCACATCGCTGAATGCTCCGATCTGCAGGGTAAAATTGCCCTTGTAATAGTCCAGCGGAACAAATTCAGACCCTAATTCAATTGTTGCACTATCCTGTCGTGCCTGCCCGAGTGCAACTATCCTTACGCGGGCAGTCCCTGGCCCGACTATGCCGATTTTTTTTGCGGCAGCGTATGAAAGATCTATTATTCTCCCTTTAACAAAAGGCCCTCGATCATTGATCCTTACATTGATCTTTTGATTATTGTCCAGGTTAGATACACCTACCCAAGTCCCCAAGGGAAGTGTTTTATGCGCTGCTGAAATTGCATGCATGTTATAGATCTCTCCGCTTGCGGTTTTCCTGCCATGAAACTTTTTACCATACCAGGATGCTTTCCCGCTCTGGGTAAAACCTCGGGCATGCGCTAATGGCTGGTACCAGTTGGAGCCTATCCTATAAGGTTTGGTATAAGGTTTTTTTTTGCCGACTGGTGCAGGAAGCTGACGGGTGGGTCTACTGACAGGTTCCACAGTTGTGCAGCTGTTTATTAAAACAAAAGATAATATACAAACCAGAAAAAAGGTTTTGTTCAATCTGCAGGCCTCATTATTGTTTAGGTATGGCAACTTTCAAAACATCAATCATCTTTTCAGCAAAGACAAACTCAATATCATTCTGCACCTTTTCGGGTATATCGTCCATATCTTTTTTGTTCCAGGCAGGTAGTATAATTGTTTGAATTCCTGATCTGTGAGCTGCCAAAACCTTTTCCTTGACACCCCCGACCGGAAGGACCTTCCCTCTAAGGGTAATTTCACCTGTCATTGCTAAATTTTTTCTGATTGGTTTGTTGGTCATCATGGAAACCATTGCAGTCAACATGGTTACTCCGGCCGAAGGCCCGTCTTTTGGGATCGCTCCGGCAGGCACATGGATATGTATATCATGTTTTTCAAAAAAATCTTCATCAATTCCAAGGCGTTTTGCATGTGTTCTTATAAAACTCAAAGCGGCTGAAGCGGATTCCTTCATAACGTCACCAAGTTGTCCGGTCAGGGTAAGCGCTTTTTTCCCCTTCATGGCCGTAGCCTCGATAAAGAGCAATGTCCCTCCGGCCTGCGTCCAGGCCAGGCCCATAGCCACACCCGGAGTCGAGACTCGGGAACGTTCCTCGGTAGAAAAACGGACAGGGCCGAGATATTCAAAAATATCCTGCTTTTTAATCGTTACGGCTTCTACTTCCTCCTGGGCTACCTTTACTGCAACCCCGCGGCATATAGTTGCGATTTCTCTTTCCAGGTTTCTTAATCCGGCTTCTCGGGTATAAGCTGAAATTATATCCTTAACAGCCCCCTTTGTAAATTTTATATGTCCGGCTTTCAGCCCATGGGCTTCTCTCTGACGCGGGATGAGATATTTATTTGCTATTTTGATTTTTTCATCCAGAGTATAACCGGAAAGTTGCAATACTTCCATCCTGTCCAGTAAAGCGGAAGGAATGGTGTCAAGAATATTGGCGGTTGTAACGAACATTACCTTGGACAAATCAAACGGAACATCAAGGTAGTGATCCGAAAAAGAAAAATTTTGTTCCGGGTCCAGTACCTCAAGCAGCGCGGATGATGGATCACCCCGGAAATCACTGCCTACTTTATCGATTTCATCCAACATAAAAACAGGATTGTTTGATTCAGCCCTTCTTATGCCCTGTATAATCCTGCCGGGCAAAGCTCCCACATAAGTGCGCCGGTGACCCCTTATTTCAGCCTCATCCCTGACTCCTCCCAGCGATATGCGTATGAATTTTCGCCCCAGCGCTCTTGCAATGGAACGACCCAAAGATGTTTTACCAGTGCCGGGAGGGCCGGAAAAGCATAAAATCGGCCCCTTGGATTCAGGTTTTAATTTACGCACGGCCAGGTATTCGATAACTCTTTTTTTCGGTTTTTCAAGGCCAAAATGATCTTCTTCCAAAATCTTTTTTGCTTTATTAAGATCAAGATTATCTTCGGTGCTGCTATTCCATGGCAAGCTTGTAATCCAGTCAAGATAAGTAGAAGCAACCGTATATTCCGATGAAGAGGGATGCATGCGGCCAAGGCGACCGAGTTCCCGCTCTGCTTCTTTCAAAGCAATTTCCGGCAGTTTAATTTTGTCAATTTTAGCTTTGTATTCATCAATTTCCACAGAGGATGCATCCTTTTCGCCGAGTTCCTCTTTTATGGCTTTAAGCTGCTGCCGCAAATAATATTCCCTTTGACTCTTGTCCATATCGCCCTTTACCTGGGTCTGAATCTTGTTGCCTAATTCCAGGATCTCCAGCTGGTGATTAACAAGGCGGGTAACCTCCTTTAACCGGTTTTTTATATCATAGGTTTCCAGAATTTTCTGTTTTTCATCCCTGGTTGAATTTATTATGGAAGCAACCATATCGGCAAAAACGCCCGCTTCCTGAACTGATTGTGCCATTACGCCAAGCTCCTGGGGCAGGCCGGGGGATAGTTGAACAATCTTTGTGAATAGACCCGAAATATTAGTTGTTAAAGCTTCTATCTCCTTGCCTGTCTTTTTTTCGTCCTCAATATGGATCACATTGGCAAGAAGATAAGGCTCTGTTTGGTTATATTCTTTAGTCCTGAACCTTCCCAGCCCCTGAACAAGTAATTGAGCCTTGTTGTTTTCTATTTTTGCCATTTTCAATATAAGAGCGCTTGTGCCTACGTCATAAAGATCATCCTTTGATTCTGATTCGGATTTTGAATCAATCGGCTGCTTGGATGCAACAAATCCTATAATACGATCTTTTGGCATGGCATCATCAATAAGCTGTATAGAATTTTCCTGCATTACCACAAAAGGCAAAACCATTTTTGGGAAAAGAACTGTATCAAACAATGGAAGAATAGAAAGGTTGTCAGGGATTTTTCCCGTGCCGAAGTCCATGGCCTGGCTAGGCTCTGTCATTTTAACCTCCAATTTTTTACAATAAAAGACATAAATTATTCGTCTGATATTGTAATTTTTTGAATCTTGTTCATAGAAATCTTGGGTAATCTGATCTGCAGCATACCGTTTAAATATGATGCCGATACAGTCTCGGGATCTATAGGAGCCGGAAGAAAAAGCAGACGCTCAAACCTTCCATATTGAATTTCTGCAAGCCGGTAAACTGCACCATCAATACGCTGGGGAACAGCACGTTCACCCGAAATTTTGATAGCCTTGCTGCTGATCTCTACCTCCAGGTCTTCCTTCTTGACCCCTGCAACTTCAGCCAGAACTATTATCTCATCGCCGGTTTCGTAAATATCCATTTGAGGTTTCCATAAACGCTCGGAAAGGGTAAAAACCGGGTTTAAGGATCGAAACATTTCTCCTATTGTTCTTTCGAAATTCGACCCTGTCCGTTCAAAATCTCTGGTAAACCTTATTTTGATATAATCCATCATTGACTCCTGAATATTAAGGACCTACCCGTAAAAAATCCCAAAAAAACCATACAACACATTTATGCTGTCGCCGCCTATCCCCAACCATGCTGTTTTGTTCGGAATCAGGAGGATGTACAAATTCTAACTGCCCTATCTTTTTATTATTATAGGTATGGATAAAATTGTAAAGAAAAGTTTTTAGATTTATTCTGATTTTTCTTGACATTTTTATAGAAATGTTATTTTTTTATAAAAACCGACTGACTGCTCAATCAATTTTTGATTTCTATAGAAAGAAAACATTATGTCTAAAAAAGAAGCTATTATTCAGGCCGCAACATATCTTTTTTCCCGCAAGGGATTCAAAAATACACGCATGGTTGAGATTTCAACACTGACAGGGGCGGCTGAAGGTACAATTTTTTATCATTTCAAAAACAAGGAAGACCTTTTTCTGTCTATTCTTGAAAAATTTAAAAAAGATATTACAAACAGATTTGAGCTATACATCAGAAAGAATGAATTCAAAAACGGCCTTGACATGATAGAAAAGGCAGTAGCTTTTTATCTTAATTTAGCCGGTACCATGGAGGACAGGTTTCTTCTTCTTCACCGGCATGATGCTTATGAGCTTGCGGAGGCAAATCCGGTCTGCAGGGGTTATCTTGACACTATTTATACGTGTTTATTAAATATATTTGAACGTGCCGTTTTGCGCGGACAAAAAGATGGATCTATCCGTGATACGCCCGCACAAAAAGCTTCATTAATAGTTCTCAGCATGGTCGATGGCCTTGTGCGGTTGAATACATATAACCTTTACCATGCTGACGCTCTTTATGGGGAATTAATTGAGTCAGTGAGAAGGATGCTGCGAAAGAGTTAATCTGTATTGAGCGGTTAGCCTTTAGCTGTCAGCTCTTAGCTTAATGATTACAAGATGTTTTACGATTACCGATTTCCACCCATTGGGTGTTGTTGTTTACTGATGTAATGCCTTGATTTTTCAAGGCTAACAGCTAATCGATCAACTTAGGTTAATTTCCATCCGGCAAATTTGAACCTGACGCATAAATTGTGGAAAATCAGCAATTTTTATTCAGGTATTTTTTAAAAATTAAAAGATAAAGGTAATAAACAATGCTCAATAATTTTTTTCCCTTTCTCGGCTGGTTTAAAAATTACGGCTCCGACAGCCTGAGAATAGATGCTCTTTCAGGACTTACAGTCGCCCTGGTCTTAATCCCCCAATCCATGGCTTACGCGCAATTGGCAGGATTGCCGCCATATTACGGTCTTTATGCTTCGTTTCTACCCCCCATGCTTGCAGCACTGTTCGGGTCAAGCCGCCAGCTGGCTACAGGGCCGGTAGCTGTAGTCTCGCTCATGACAGCCGCTACCCTTGAACCTCTGGCTGCTGCAGGAAGTGAAGGATACATAGCTTATGCTATTTTGCTGGCCTTTATGGTCGGCACCTTCCAGCTTATCCTTGGCGTGTGCAGACTAGGTCTTATTGTTAATTTTCTTTCCCATCCTGTTGTTAATGGATTTACAAACGCGGCCGCCATTATTATTGCCTCATCGCAATTGTCAAAAATGTTTGGTGTCCATGTTGATAAGGCTGAGCACCACTATGAAACGATATGGCGAGTCTGTCAGGCAGCCGTTCATTATACCCACTGGCCGACTCTTGTATTAGGTTTGCTGGCTTTTGGTATTATGTACGGTCTGCGTAAAATATCGCCTAAAATACCTAATGTCCTCGTAGCAGTAGTGCTAACCATACTTATCTCATGGGCTATCGGTTTTGAACATAATCTGGTTGTGGATATTAAAGCTATCAAATCTCCGGATGCCCGGGTGCTGATTGCGGATTTCAATAAAAACGTAGAGGATGCAGCTATACTTGTCAATGAGCGATCCGAGGTTAATCTTGCTCTGGATGAAGCCGGCAAATCCCACGAGATAATGGCCTTGCTCGATGCTGAACATAATGCTAAAGTGCTTAACGAAACTATAAATATATTTAAAGAAAAAATACACCATAGCCGCAAAATTCTCAGGGAGTTATTATTTGAGGGCGTAGAGCAGCCTAATGGTTCTATAAAATTTTATTTTAAAGGAGCGCTCCCACCTGATCTCAAAAATGATGGCCGGCAATGGAGAATCAAGGTAGGCAACAGCCCTCTTGATCCGGATAAGCTGTTAATGACCGGCGGCGGTGCAGTGGTAGGCGAGATCCCCAAGGGTCTGCCGGAGCTAACCGTTCCTGAATTCGACTTTAAAATTATTTTACACCTCTTGCCCTTTACAGCCATAATTTCACTTCTGGGCTTTATGGAAGCAATCTCTATCGCAAAGGCAATGGCCGCAAAAACAGGCCAGCGCCTCGACCCCAACCAGGAACTAATAGGTCAGGGTATAGCCAATATTATCGGTGCCGTTGGAAAGAGTTATCCTGTTTCAGGATCGTTTTCCAGATCTGCTGTCAACCTGCAGGCCGGGGCTGTCTCCGGGTTATCTAGCGTCTTTACAAGCATTGCTGTTATTATTGTGCTCCTGTTTTTTACCCCTTTACTTTATAACCTCCCACAGTCGGTGCTGGCGGCTGTTATTATGATGGCGGTTATAGGGCTTGTTAATATCTCCGGTTTTATTCATGCCTGGAAGGTTCAGTGGTATGATGGGGCTATTTCCATAATTTCATTTATCTGTACCCTTATGTTTGCGCCTCATTTAGAAAAAGGGATTGAAATCGGAGTTGCACTTTCCTTGCTCGTATTTTTATTCAAGAGCATGAGGCCGACTCTCTCCTCCCTTTCAAGGGCTCCGGATAAATCTCTACGGGATTGCATTGAACACGGTCTCGAAGAATGCGAGTTTGTGGCCATGATTCGTTTTGAGGGCCCCCTTTTCTTTGCCAGCGCCAGCCATATCGAAGATCAGGCACTGGAACTCTTGCTCAGGAAGAAAAAACTTAAACATATAATAATTGTTGCCAACGGGATTAGTGATATTGACGCATCGGGTGAGGATACATTATCGTTGTTTATTGACAATGTAAGAAGCTCTGGTATAGATATTTCTTTTAGTGGTGTGAATGAGACGGTTATGAAGATTATGACGCGCACCCACTTATTAGCTAAAATAGGCGAAGATCATATCTATCCGACCATGGAAAATGCTTTAAATATAATCCACAGCCAGGCGCACAAAGATGAATGGGAAGATACCTGTCCACTCATGAACCTATAAAATGTCACATAAATAATTTTACTGCGTCGTTATCGGTCGTTGGAGTATTACATACGCCTTCCTTCCTCCCTCCGGCCTTGTGAAATTAATTATCTGACAACCTATATTTTGATTTGTTTGATCAATTAACCAAAAAGGAAACACAAATGGCTATTGTTACGATATTCAGCGGCGCCTTCTGTACTAAAGACGCCGTAGTGCGAGAAATTATTTCAGGCAACGGATTTAAACTCATTACCGATAAAGATATTGTTGCTC
>JAERRQ010000375.1 GCA_016735355.1 Desulfobacterales bacterium
CTTGCCGGATAGAGATTCTTTTATTATACGCGCCTGGCGGTTTGTTCTGACAAGGACGGCAATATCGCCTTCGTGAATATTATCCGACAGAACCAGTTCTGCGATTTTACAGGAAACAGCTTCCGCAATCAGATAAAGAGCATCGTTCTTGTTTATTGGTTTATCCTGCCCGTTCATTTCCCGGGATGATAAATACCAGAGCTCCAGGGGTGCCTCGAATATTTGGTCTGCGCAGTCTGAGGAGCCGGGGTTTACCTTGTTAAATCCGATTTCTTTATATACAAAAGGTGCCTTGATACCAGAAAAAATCGTATTTACAGCAGTTATAAGACGTGGATCTGAACGCCAGTTCTCGGTAAGGGTGTATTTGTAATCTGCTTTTGAAGCAGCATTTATATATGAAAAAATATCTGCTCCCCTGAAACTGTAGATGGACTGTTTGGGGTCGCCGATCATAAAAAGCAGATGCTGCTCCGAATTAAAAATCCTGGAAAAGATTTTGAACTGCACAGGATCAGTATCCTGAAATTCATCTAAAAGAGCTGCACGGTATCGACTTCTTACAGCCTGCAAAAGAAGATCATCGCGTCCGTCTTGTTCAAGCGTATCCTGCACCCTTGTGAGAAGATCGTCAAAAAACCGTATATTGCTGTTTTGTTTCCTTTTTAAGAGCTCAGTACCGGCATAACTAAAAAAAATCGTTTTAAGGTATAATAAATATTCCTCCACATTTTTTTCTATAAGTTTAAAGGAAATAAGGAGCTCATCGCATATATCGAAAAATTCGTCAGCAAGCGGGCTTAAATTTTTTTTGGTAGATTTTTGAATTTTTGTTGCAGTAAATTTTTCAAATCCTTTAAAAATCGGGATACCGATACTATTTTCAGTGATATAGTTGTCCATGTCCACGGTCAGTTCAGCAATCTTTGCTTCCCTGTTGGTAAAACCGTGAACCGCGGAAGAAGGTTTCAGGTTACCGTAAACATTAGCGTAAAGAGCTGGATCATTCAATAAATCAATAACCCTGCGCCTTGCAGATGGCCAGATGTTTTTAATTTTTTTTAAATTTTTTTTAAAAGGTATGATATCTACAGGATCAGGTTCCGCAACTTCAGGTACTATCCTGACTTCCGGATTTTTTATTTTATTAAGTAATGCCGCATAATATTCAGGGCCGGATGTTTTTTTTAGTGCAATTCCTAAAAATTCCGGAGATTTTTGATAATAATGTTTTCTCCAGAAATCATCGGCTATTTCCTGGATAATACTGCTCTGATCAATGATAAGTTCCGTATCAAACAAAATTCCGGTTTCAAAAGCATTTTCATGCAGGATTCTTTGGCAGAAACCGTGGATTGTGAATATCGCGGCTCTGTCAAAGTCTAAAAGAGCGTTTTCTATCAACCTGACAGCCTGTGGTTGATTGTCATGCTTATTAACAACAGCATTCAAAAAAGGATCATTCGTGGAGCCGCTTAAAAACGCCTCTTTCGCCTCAACCAGTCTTTTGCGAATTCGATCCTTAAGTTCTTCAGTTGCAGCTTTGGTAAAGGTGACTACAAGAATCTCTTCAGGCGGAATTTTTTTCTCCACAACAAGGCGCAGAAAGATCCCGGCTATTGTGTATGTTTTACCTGTTCCGGCGCTGGCTTCTATGAGATTTTTACCGGCAAGGGGCGTTTTTGTCTGGTCAAATTTTTCCATAAATCACAGCTCATCATCCGGAACCGGAATTCCGGCTTGACCGGGAGGATTTATGCTAAAATTAATAACAGCACTAGCATCACTCTCATTTCCGGCAAAATCGTAGGTCGTTAAAACCAGATAATACTTCTTGTTATCTGCTGCCGGATATGGAGGTAAATAAAAACGATAGGGTACTTCCCAATATGTTTCTTCGGACCCGGGATAAGGATATACTTTCAATCCCCGTGGAAGATCAATTTGAAGCATGGGAGTCTGGGGAGTTTCTACAGCATCGAATGCCTCAAGTTCTATCATCTCATCATAGTCTATTACTGAAACCGGAGGATCCGGAACTTCGCCGTCAGCATGAACCGCATAATAAACCCTCCACCCCTTAATATCGCTCTCTCTGACCTGATTCCAGGTAAGCAGCATAAAATCAGCGAAAGCATAAAAGGAGAATATCATTAAAAAGGCAATATTTATAAAAAGGATAAGGATACTTTTTTTCATTTTAATACTCCGGAATAATTATCAAATTTTAATCTTGAATTACTATTTTGCCGTAACAACCGGTTGTCATCGTCAAATCGTTTTTATCGATCCGCAGGTTCCGGTCGAAATCATGCTCCTTTTTATAAGTATCAAGACCTCTTTGGGAATTGAATGATAATGCCAAAGCCGCCAGGTCTGTTCCGTCGATATCTCCATCATCATCCTGATCCGATATTAAGCAATCTATGCAGTCTTGATCAATATCCTGATAATAAAGGCTTCCGACTTTTGCCTCGTCGTAAACCGATACAAAAGTAATTTTTGATGAAAAATCGTGTTCCGCGGTTACCGTCAACTGAAAAGCATAAGTGCCTGTTGCCTGGGGTATAAAAGATGCAACCGGCTGATCCGCATTCTGAATGTCAACGGATTTGTTCAGCGCTTCCCATTTGTAATAAACCGTTGCGGAAGTCGCCGAGGAAAGGCTCCCGTCAAGGATTACACGTCCTCCCAAAGGAACGCTTTTAGGTGAACCGGGATTTGCTATAACATAGTCTGCAATATCACTGACTGCATGTACAGCAACATACCGTACAGGACTACGGTTAAATGGAACATCCGCCGCAGTATCAGCTATGTACAGCCTGAAATAGTAAGTCCCTTCTTTTGCAGGAGTAAAAACAGGATTCACAGCATTATGATCGGAGAGTGTAATTTCTCCATCCCTGGGCCAAGTATAACACTCCCAGTAATACAAAATAGAAGCTTTGTCATTA
>JAERRQ010000304.1 GCA_016735355.1 Desulfobacterales bacterium
ATTTATGTGACAATCCATAGAAGGTATTTTAATGTATGGCAACAAATAAAAACATGTCCAGAATATTGAAGAAACGGGCGAAAAAAAATAAAAAAGGTATCTTGTCAAAAATTTTTCTATGGTTTTTTTTATTTTTAATATTAATAATATTGTCAACTGGCATGGCCGTTACAGGAATATATTTATACCTTAGTGAAAATTTGCCGAAAATTTCGCGGCTTTCGGATTATCAACCTCCGGTGGTTACAACGGTCTATTCTGATGATAATAGAAAAATAGCCGAATTCTATCATGAACGCAGGATAATTATTCCTTTCTCCGAAATACCCCCTATGTTGACAGAGGCTTTTATTGCGGCTGAAGATTCCAGGTTTTATGTACATAAAGGGATAGATTTTCTTAGTATTGTAAGAGCTTTTTTTAAAAATATAGAAGCCGGGACTATAGTGCAGGGAGGCAGTACCATAACCCAGCAGGTGGCAAAATCATTTCTCTTGACGCCTGAAAGGAGTTATACAAGAAAAGCAAAAGAGGCCTTGCTGGCTTACAAAATAAACAAGGCCTTCACCAAAGAAAATATACTGTTTCTATACCTTAATCAGATCTATCTGGGGCATGGGGCCTATGGCGTGGAAGCAGCTTCTGAAAATTATTTCGGTAAGTTCGTCAAAGAACTAAATCTTGCAGAAGCCGCAATGCTGGCAGGTCTGCCACAGGCTCCAAGCAGATATTCACCTTTTAAATTTCCTAAAAGGGCAAAGCAACGTCAGATATATGTTTTGAACCGTATGGTCGCCGAGGGATATATAACCAATATCCAAGCCACAGAGGCAATTAATACCAGGCTTGATATAAAACCGCGGCGCAATTGGTATATTGAGGAGGTGCCTTATTATACCGAACATGTCAGACGTTATATTGATAATAAATACGGAGAGGATGCTCTTTACGATGGCGGATTGCAGATATATACGGCCGTTAATATCGAGATGCAGAAGATTGCCATTGAAGAGATAAACAATGGACTGATGGCTCTGGATAAACGTCAGGGGTATAGGGGACCTTTAAAAAATTTAGCTCCTGGAGAGATAGAGTCATTTTCGAAAGAGATTACCGACAGCCTGGGCGCCGGGCCTCTGCTGCAGGGCGACATTTTAAAGGGAGTGGTAATAGAAGTCGATGATAAAAAAAAATTGGCCACTGTTCGTATAGGCAATAAGTCAGGGACGATTAGTATCGAAGATATGAAATGGGCCAGAAAACCTGACCCTGAAACCCCTTATTTTAAAGCAAGAATATATCATCCCGGAGAAGCTCTTAAAACAGGTGACGTGATACTGGTCAAAGTTGCAGGGAAGATCGATGGTCCCGATCTATATAAACTTTCACTTGAGCAGACGCCTGCTTCCCAGTCCGCATTGCTGTCTATTGAAGCGGAAACCGGAATGGTAAAGGTAATGGTGGGGGGAAAAGATTTTAAAAAGAGCCAGTTCAACAGAGCTGTTCAGTCGAGACGGCAGCCGGGTTCGGCCTTTAAACCTGTTGTCTATGCGGCGGCACTAGACAAAGGATTTACTCCCGCCTCAGTTATAATAGATTCTCCTATTGTATTAAGGGATATTGAACATGACTTTACATGGAAGCCTAGAAATTATAAAGACAAATTTTATGGCCCTACCCTGTTTCGCAAAGCTTTTGCACAATCGCGTAATGTTGTGACAATAAAAATTTTACAGAGTATCGGCATTGACTATGCAATAGAATATGCAAATAGACTCGGCGTAACATCAAAGCTAAGCCGAGACCTGTCCATAGCCCTTGGTTCTTCAGGTCTTTCCCTGCTTGAAGTAGTTACTGTATATTCCGTTTTTAATAACCATGGTTATCTGATTAAACCTGTTTTTATTACTAAAATTTTGGACAGAAACGGTAAAGTTCTTGAGGAGAATTTGCCTGATAGAAAGAGGATAATCGATAAGAGCACGGCGTATATAATGACCAGTCTCCTGGAAAGTGTTGTAAAACACGGTACAGGGCATAGGGTTCGAGCTCTGAAAAGACCCGTGGCAGGCAAAACAGGGACGACAAATAATCTTTTTGATGCCTGGTTTGTGGGGTATACGCCAAGATATACAACAGGTGTATGGGTAGGCTTTGATGACGGCGGATCCCTTGGAGAGTCGGAAACAGGTTCAAAGGCGGCCAGTCCTATTTGGCTTGCTTTTATGAAAAAGGTGCTTGCAGATAAACCTGTCAGAATATTTCAGGTTCCGGAAGGTGTTGTATTCTCCAAGATAGATGCTGAAACCGGGCTTCTCCCGATTCCAGAATCTAAAAAGGTTATCTTTGAATGCTTTAAAGATGGAACGGTTCCCACTGAATATACAAAAAAGCCGTATTCAATAACAGAAGAAGAGGATTTTTTTAAATCTGCAATGTAGGAGATAACCCATGCAACTTAACAAAATACCGATCATTCTTACTTGCTGCGCCGTAGTTATGATTTTTATGATCTTAACTGTATCTGCTTATGCAATGATGTATAGATTTTCCGGGGGACCTTCCGGCGGCACTTTTCAGTATTATGCCAGTGCTGTTTCCACCCTTTCCAAGCAGAACCGAATAAACGTGCTAGCCAGTTCTTCCGGCGGTTCGGTTGAGAATATCAGGCTTGCAAATTCAGGAAAAGCAAGTTTTGCGGTGGCATACTCAGGCCATCTGTTTCAGGCCGAAAATGGTTTATTGCCTAAGGATACACGTACATATAAGAATGTGTTGGCTTTATGTTATTTATACGGTGCTCCTGCCCAGTTGGTTGTAAGGGCTGATGCAGAAATTACCGCAACCCGGCAGCTTGCCGGTAAAAGAGTCGGCACGGGTAATGCCGGGTCGGGAGCCGCAGCCAACTGCGAACTGTTTTTTTCTGAACTGGGTATCTGGGACAAGATAACCAGAAATTTTCTCGGCTACCGTCAGGCGGCCGATGCCTTTAAAAATAAACAACTCGATGCCTTCTGGATTTTTTCCGGATGTCCCAATTCTGCGGTGATCGAAACCGCGCTTCAGAACAAAATCAGGCTGATAAGTTTATATCCTGAAGCTGAAAAAACCGGTTTTTTGCAAAAACATCCCTATTTTACCAAAGTTGTTATTCCGGCAAACATTTATAAAGGAGTCTCAAGCGACACAATAACCTTCCAGGATGCAGCCTTGTGGGTGGCAAACAAAAAAGTTCCGGCAGACCTGGTATACAGGCTTTTAAAGATTATCTACAGTCAAAAGGGGCTTGAATATATGGTGAGTGTTCATAAGTCGGCCAGGGCCATGAGCATACAAGACGGGATTCATGGTATTATAACCCCCTTACACCCCGGAGCCGCAAAATTTTGGCAGGATAACGGAATTTTGAAGTAAAATGTATGCCCGCCTGAACAGATTCGAAAAGATTGTTTTTAATTTTTTATCGGTCGCTCTGGTTCTTTTTTACTCCTTTTCCGCATTGTTAAGGCCCGCGGCGACCCAGTACCACCGGGGGATATATGTTGTTATAACCTATATTTTATGCTTCCTGCTATACAAATCAAAAAACAGTCTATTCAGGAAAGTAGATTATTTTTTAATACTATTATCTATTATAACATGCTGTTACTGGATAGTTAATTTTGAGGCACTTAATTACCGCGCCGGCGCTGAAACGCTTATCGACAGCATAATTGCCGTTATCGGCGTTATCCTTGGAATTGAAGTCGCTCGTAGAGTAATAGGCGGGGTCTTTGTAGTTATAGGCTTTCTTTTAATTGTTTACGGCGTGTGCGGCCCTTATGCGCCCGAGCTTTTTGCTCATCCGGGCGACAGTTTTACCGGTTTGTGTATTACTATTTTTTATAAAAACGACGGAGTATTTGGCATAATGGCCAATGTTCTGGCTACCTATGTGCTCCTGTTTGTATTATTCGGCGCTTTTCTTGAAAAATCAGGAGCCCAGAGGTTTTTTATCGATTTTCCCCTTGCAGCAGTGGGCCACAGGATCGGCGGGCCTGCCAAAGTGGCTGTTATTGCCAGCGCTTTATTCGGTTCCATATCCGGCAGCGCCATCGCAAACACGGTCTCCACCGGAGCCTTTACGATCCCCTTGATGAAAAAAGCAGGATTCAGACCGCATATTGCCGGGGCAATTGAACCGGCGGCCTCCCTCGGCGGCATGTTCATGCCGCCTATCATGGGAGCCGGCGGTTTTATTATGGCGGAACTTACCGGTCTGCCATATTCCCGCATAATGCTTGTGGCTGTTTTTCCGGCCCTGATATATTTTTTCAGTGTTTTTGTAATGGTACATTATGAAGCCAAAGCCTATAATATAATCGGAGATAGATTCCATACCAGCGCCAAGCGGATATTGCAAAAGGAATGGTATTATGCGCTTCCCCTGATCTTGATTACCTTGATAATGCTGGCGGGCTATTCAGCCGGTTTTGCCGCAGTTATAGGAATCATATCATGCATAGTTGTAAGCTGGGTTAAAAAGGATACCGCAATCGGTTTGAGGGGTTTTATTGAAGCATCCCGGACCGGCACTGAGAACAGCCTTAAAATCGGCGCAACCGTCGGAGTGATAGGCATTATAATCGCTGTGCTCACATTCAGCGGACTGATTTTAACCTTTGCGGATATAGTTATCCAGCTTGCAGGTGGAAAACTTTTTTTGACAATCCTGTTGATAGCGGCAGCGTCCCTTGTGCTTGGAATGGGCGTTCCCGTAACTGCCGCTTACCTTATCACTGCCGTTGTGGCGGTGCCGGCCCTGACCCATCTTGGAGTCAACGAACTTGCATCGCATATGATCGTCTACTGGCTCTCCCAGGATTCCAATATTACCCCGCCGGTATGCATTGCAGCCTTTGCCGGGGCAACCATTGCTAAAGCCAATATGTGGAAAACTGCCTTTGCTTCTTTTAAATTCGCAAAATTCCTTTATCTGGCTCCTTTTTTATTCGGCTATGTGCCTGGTTTTTCCCTGCAGGGAGACCTGTTTGATATAGTAAAGGCTTTTCTTATTATTGCCGTCGGCACCTATGTTTATGCATATTTTCTCAGCGGTTTCTGGTGGCATAAAATGAAACAAAAGGCATAAATCCTTTCAGGAGGAGACTGTATGAAAACATACCGTAAAGAACTCTGGTTTAACGTTGCGGCAAGACGTGCTTTTATTAATATTACACCACAAATCGAAGATTGTATTGTTGAAAGCGGCATTAAAGAAGGCCTGGTCCTGGTTAATGCAATGCATATTACAGCATCGGTTTTTATTAATGACGACGAATCAGGACTCCACCATGACTACGATATCTGGCTGGAAAAACTCGCTCCCCATGAGCCTGTATCCCAATACCGGCACAATGTGGGTGAGGATAATGCAGATGCGCACATGAAAAGACAGATCATGGGGCGCGAGGTGGTTGTAGCCCTTACAGAAGGGAGACTCGATTTCGGCACCTGGGAGCGGATATTTTATGGTGAGTTTGACGGGCGAAGGCGCAAGCGGGTTTTGGTAAAAATTATTGGGGAATAAGTTTACAGCGTTGTCCGTCCCCCCAGTCCCTCACCCTTAGTCTGAACGCCGACACAAGCACAAGGGGAGCCTTTTTTTCGTTGACACCCCTTTTTTTTTAATTTAACTTGTTTCCATACAGGTCCTCACATGAGCTTAATAGGGACCCCCGTTAAATCCGGGGACGGCCCCGCCGCTGTGATTGGAGACGAACACCGCATTTTGTCACTGTCTGTTTTAAATACGGATGGGAAGGCGCGGCAAGCCCCGGTTGA
>JAERRQ010000045.1 GCA_016735355.1 Desulfobacterales bacterium
AGTGCAAAGAGTAATAATGGATAAAGACCTGCCCTACTCATCCAAACTTGACCGGAACCCTGAATTTATTAAAGATATGATGCAATATGGGGAAAAAAAGGCGGAGGAGCTATTCGATGCGACGAGTTCGATAGAATAGCTGATATAAGGACAATTTTGCCACCGGCCCCGTTTGCAAAGGCAACGGCTGTACAGGCAAGGTGGTTGCCTATAGGAAGACGTTCTTTGAACTCCAGGCGACGGAACTCAGGTTTGCCCGGAAGTTACGGGTGTTTCTTATCAATGGATGTCATAGGAACCTTTCTTCGGAAAACCGGCCTGTGGTCGGAATGTATCAATTACCCCAATGGTCAAAAATCCTGAACTGGGTTTTATCCTTTCCAGGCCCGAACAGATCCGGGTGCCCCTTCCGATCATCTGTTCAAATTTGGCGCTGGACTTTAATTTTATAAAAAAGGTCTTCTCTGAACTATAGCCTTGTGCCAAATTTTAAAATCGGGTAATTATCTGACGGTCTATATCCCGATAGCCCGGACTATCAAGCCGCTTTCAGCATGAAATCAACATGTACTGATTCAAAGGGGAATTCGATTTGACCTTTACCGGTCTTTTGCAATATTCCAACATTCAAAAGCATGTGTACATCACGATGTACTGCTTTAATGTCTCTGCCCAAACGACGAGATGCTTCACGCATTGATATTGGCCCTGCGTTTGTCATAACTTTAAGTAACTCCCATCGATTGCCCGATAGAATCTTAAAAAGAAGCGCAGGCGACTCGAAGCTGATAAATGTTCCTTGCGGTTTTCCCTCTAAAGCTCCAAGTAATCGTTTGTTGATTTTCTCGCGGGAAGAAATCCCCAATATTACGGTACGCATGTTAAAACCTCCGGTTGTCCACATCACTCCAGAAATCTTCAAGCAATGCTTTTGGTGTGGTAAAAATGTATGGAATTTCATCCTCACCTATATGCTTGTGATCACCCTTGCCTGCCTCGTTGTCATAACGTAGCACGCAATTACCATTCACAACAAGGGCAAGCCGATACTTGAAATCAGGGTTACTTTTTGCAAGAGGTGAAGAGAGTAGCCAAACCACCATCTCTACGAAAACATTTTCGGAGAGGATATGGCGCTCATTAAGCATTAATTTGGCGTTCATGTTGGACATGATAACAACATTAATATGTGTTGTCAAGAATCACAACACATACCCCCAGGGTATCCGTATTTGTTGGCAAACTGCAACAAAGCGAAGTGAAATGGGGTCAAGAGTGAAATGAAGAGTGAAATGGGGTCAAGTCAGAGTGAAATGGGGTCGAGTGAAATGAGAGTGAAATGGGGTCAAGTCTACTATTGACCCATTAAAAATAGGAGAGTGAAATGGGGTCAAGTCTACTATTGACCCATTAAAAATAGAATGTTATATGTTAAAATATGTCACGTCCACTTAGGATAGAATATCCCGGAGCATGGTATCATGTAATGAACCGTGGAAGACGGTCCGAATCCATTTTTTCAGATAAACATGATTATTTAATGTTTATTGATCTTCTGATTGAAATATCTGAAATGTGGAATGTAAATGTAGCAGCATACTGCTTAATGACAAATCATTATCATATTCTGCTGCAAACACCAGATGGAAATATTTCAAGATGCATGAGACATTTGAACAGCGTGTACACCCAGAGATATAACAGGAGATATGGATTTGATGGTCAGCTTTTCAGGGGAAGGTACAAATCGATTCTTGTCTGTAATGACAGCCATCTTCTGCAACTGGTGAGATATATACATAAGAACCCGGTAAAAGCAGGTATGGTTAAAGATATGCCGGATTATGCATGGAGCAGTTACAAAGGTTATTTGTCATATGCAAAGAAGTGGAAATGGTTACACAAAAATTATATTTTTTCCATGATAACCCCAAAAAAACGGGGCAGACTGAAACCGTTTATTGAATTTATGCAGGAAGATGATTCAGAAGAGGTTACCAGGCTGTTTTCTTTAAAGAAACTCCCATCATTTTTTGGTCCGGAGAGTTTCATAACAGCAATAAAAGAAAAATATTATTTTAAAAAAAAAAGCTATGAGATTCCTGAAACAAAAAGTCCGACTCCGACATCTGATACGATAATTTCAGCAGTGTGTGAAAATTATGGTGTATCGTTTAATGAATTATTGACAACAAGACGTGGGCTTTTTAATGAACCGCGAAGTATTGCAGTTTATCTATTACGTCAAATACGTGGAGAAAACCTTAACAACATAGGTGAACTGTTTAATATTAAAGCATACAGTACCGTAAGCAGCATAATACGAAGAATTTCAAGGCTTAATAAATATGACAGAAAAATTAAAAAGCAGATAGGAAAAATACAAAACAGTATTAGCATGGGTCAATAGTAGACTTGCCCCCTTATTAGCGTGAAGTTTCGAGTTTATAAATTGTAGTGATCCTTAACTTGGTTAAGTTGATATCGCGTATCTTCATATAACAAAGTAAAAGAATTATGAAAATTTACGGTATAATAA
>JAERRQ010000173.1 GCA_016735355.1 Desulfobacterales bacterium
GGCAGCTCATAATATTCCTTACGCAGCCACTGCAAGCATCGCCTTTCCTGAGGATATGATGAAAAAGGTGGAAAAGGCCAAAAAAATCAAAGGAACCCGATTTCTGCATGTTTTCGCTAGTTGCCCCACAGGCTGGCAGATCCCTTCGGAAATATCTATTAAAACAGCGCGCCAGGCTGTTCAAACCAGAATTTTCCCTTTGTATGAAGTGTTTGACGGGGTCTCCTGGATAATCAACCGGATGCCTGATAAAATCCCGGTAGATGAATATTTTAAATCCCAGGGGCGTTTCAAGCACCTTGCAGAGGAAGATCTGCGTGTAATTCAGGGTATGGTGGACGACAACTGGAAACTGCTGACGCAAAAAGCTGATATTGCCAACCAGGCGGTATAACAACAAATGCTCACCTCAATATTAGATAATGATTTCTACAAGTTTACAATGCAGAATGCTATTGTGAAACTTTTCCCGCGAGCCAAGGTACGATATAAATTTATTAATAGAGGGAAAAACAGATTTCCCGATGGTTTTGATCAATATCTGAAGGAAAACATCAACAAGTTGACGGAGCTGAAACTCACCTCTTCGGAACTATTATTCTTAAAAGAAAAATGTTCATATCTTGATCCTACTTATATAGATTTTCTTCAAGGTTACAGGTTTGACGATAACGAAGTAAAGATAGCTTTAAAAAATGGCGCCTTACAAGTAATAATTACAGGCTACTGGTATCGTACCATCCTCTGGGAAGTTCCTTTGCTGGCAATAATTTCCGAGTTGTTTTTCAGGTTGACCGGCCGGAAAACATACTCTCAAAAAGATATATTGCTAATTGCCAAAAAAAAGGCTTTAAGATATAATAAGATAAAAGTTAGGATAGCCGATTTCGGTACCAGGCGGAGATATTCATACACAAACCATGATATTGTTGTAAACGTATTATCAAAATACGGATCTTCCTCATTCATAGGCACAAGCAATGTTCACTTTGCCATGAAATACAGTCTCATCCCTATTGGAACTCACGCCCATGAATGGTTTATGTTTCATGGAGCAAAATACGGTTATAAAATGGCAAACAGATTGGCCATGGAGCATTGGGTCGATATTTATCGGGGCAATCTTGGAATAGCATTATCAGATACTTATACTTCAAAAATTTTTTTCAAGGATTTCGATATAAAATTTGCCAAACTTTTTGACGGCGTGCGGCACGATTCAGGTGATCCCATCGAATTTGCAAACCGGATAATAGCGCATTATAAAAAATTTAATATAAATCCGAATTCAAAAACGATAATTTTTTCTGATGGATTAAATCCGGATAAAGTAGAGGAAATTGCTGATTTTTGCCGCAACAAAATTAATATTTCTTTTGGAATCGGCACTGATTTTACAAATGATGTCGGCGTTGAGCCATTAAATATCGTCATAAAGATGGTTGAGGCAAAACCTGAATGTCATGAGTGGACACCAACAGTTAAATTGTCTGATACCGTTGAAAAATATATCGGCGGACGCAGACCTATTCAATTATGCAAGGACATTTTGAATATAAAAGATCCTTAGAAGATAATCCTTAGAAGATAATCAATCAAAGGAGGTTGCAAAATGTTAGTTAAAAACTGGATGGGTACAGAGATAAGATCAATCAACGCCGATGAGACCATAGAGCGTGCTGCAAAGCTTCACAAAGATAACAATACCGGAGTGCTGCTCGTATTTGATAACAGAAAACTGGTGGGAATCGTGGCCGACAGGGATTTTGCAAAAGCATCTGTCTCCGAATTTCTAACTATGGACAAAAGAGAAGTTCAACACCTTCTTTCCACTATTAAAGTCAGACAGATAATGTCGCATCATCCATTGACGGTTACTCGTGAGCATACGATGGATGAGACTGCCGAAATTCTTTTGAAACATAAGGTATCCGCAGCTCCGGTATTGGATGATGACGGAAAAGTAGTGGGAATTATCAATCGCAACGATATCATGCAGTTCCTGAAGTCGGTCACAGGAGGAGATCAAATAGGCTACCAGCTTAACTTCAGTGTGCCGGATAAAGCTAATTGTATCACCGAAATTATCAATATAATAAAAGATTATGATGGAAGGATCTGGAATATAGTATCTTCCTATCATGGAGTCTCATATGGTTTTCGTAGAGTATCCATACGTGTTTATAGTATAAGTCCCGATAATGTATCAGAACTGTTGAAGCGTGTGAAGGAGAAGACGCCTGAACTCTATGTTATAGATTATATTCAAAATCATAGAGGCGTCTTTAAAGATTGAACAACAAAGATTGAACAACAAAGATTGAACAACTTTTGTTTGCACCTATGAATCCCTATCAGAAAGAACAATCAGAGGCCATTTCCATGGTCTGGAGACATCTTATTGCTTTGGATACCGCAGCAATAGATGGTCTTAAAAATATGATTGCGGATTATCTACTATTTCGTAATAAAGTAAGCGAATTTCTTTCTGAACATTTCAGCGCCCTCTGTAATAGAAAATGTTATGAAAGCAAGCTCAGCGCATGTTGCTCTCGCGAAGGGATAATAATTTTTTTCGGCGATGTGGTCATTAATCTCATTGAATCACAAGATTATGAAATTATGTCCATTCTTGCTACACTCGAACAGACCAACATGGGGTCAAAGTGTATATACCTTGGAAATAATGGATGTATTTGGCGTCTGAAACCGATTGTATGTGAGATGTTTTTATGTAAAACTGCCAAACAGGAAGTATTCAATGCCAATCCCCGCCTGGGTGAAATGTGGGATGAATTCAAAAGATGGGAAAAACTGTATAAATGGCCCGACAGGCCGGTGCTTTTTGATGATCTTGAAACTTATTTTATCAAAGCCGGTTTTTCATCAACATTAATGTATCTACACAATAATCCCGGTCTTTTGAATGTTAAGAGGAAGTCTCAAATCTTGAAAAAATATGAGTAAGTTTATCGTAGGAGTTATGGGGCCTGGTGACAGGGCCCGGACAGAGGATGTTGCCGCTGCATACAAATTGGGACGCCTTATCGCCAAAGAAGAATGGGCGTTGCTTAGCGGAGGAAGAAATGCAGGGGTTATGGATGCGGCAAGCAGGGGAGCCAAGGAGGCCGGCGGTCTTACTATAGGCATAATGCCGGCACTCGATAAGGAATCAGTATCCCCTTCTGTCGAGATCCCCATTTTTACAGGTATGGGGAGCGCGAGAAACAGCATTAATGTTTTAACGAGTGATGTGGTGATTGCATGCGGTATGGGTATCGGCACAGCGTCGGAAGTCGCCCTTGCGTTTAAAGCAGGCAAGCATGTGGTACTGCTTAATTCAACGGTAGAAAGCAAAAAGTTTTTCAAGAGTCTGGGATATGATGCATTGTATTTTGCAGATACACCAAAGGAGACAATCAGAATAATAAAAGAATTAAAAAAATAAAATATTCCGGCATCCTTTTTTATTCTAAAGTTTACGGCAAAACTGCCGATAAGTGCTTCAGGGAAAAATGGAATTATTAGTATGATATATAGTGCAGGGAAGAGGGCCATGCATATACCTGGATATCAAATGCGGAATGTGTTAAACCTTTACACTAGGCAGCTAAGGAATAACAAAAAATCCGCAAAGGAAAAACGGCACAACCGGGAAATGACTTTTGACCGTATCAGTATCTCGGCTGCGGGAAAACAGAAGGCGATCCTGGAAAGGATCACATCTGATATAATGAAAAAAATTTTTAATTTTAATTTTGATAAATATATGGAATGTAATGTGACAACTCAGCCTAAGGGAGCATTGAGCGGTAACGTTTCAGTTGAAAATAATGATAATAAAAAACTATTATTTCATACAATCGACAGCAATAATGTCAAATACAGAGAAACTCTTGAAATAAACGAATCAGACTTTCTGATTGAAGATGTATAAAAAGATATCAAGCACAGGCTTGCTTTATTTTTTGTGTTCCCCCTTTTTTTGCCCCGTTAAATAGAGCCTGAAAGAAAACTACCTGAAAAAACACTGTAAAACCTTTTCAAATCAGTCAAGATGGATTTTTTAACCATAGAAACATTTTTTATGAATGGGCAATATCTAAAATAATCTTTCATTATTGTGTATTTCTCCAGTTTTAATGATAAAAAAGAATCAGTTTAATTAGTGAGTTTAGTAATGAAAAAAAAAATTCTTGTAGTTGATGATAATCGTGTACTGCTAAACTTTATTGACAGGATGCTGAGAAAGGAAGGGCATGAGGTGGCTATAGCAGGCGATGCTTTTGAGGCTCTGAACATCCTGACTGATTTTGTTCCTGATGTAATGTTTATAGATTTTATAATGCCCACAATTGATGGTGATAAGCTTTGCCAGATTGTTCGAAAAATGCGGCATATGGATAATTGTTATATCGTCTTCATTACAGCAGCAGCTGCAGAGCTGGATTTTGACTATACAAAGGTAGGCGCGAATGCCTGCATTGCCAAAGGTTCTTTTGAATCTGTTGCCGGATATATCAAGGATGCAATCAGGGAGTCCGACATGCCGCATAGAAACAGCATTCCCAAAGCAATTATGGGTCTTGAGTCTATAAATGCAAGGCAAATGACAAAGGAACTCCTTTCACGGCACCGCCATTTGCAAACGATTCTTGAAAGAATGGCTCAGGGAATTTTGGAGATTCAGTCCGATAAAGTCGTTTATGCAAATTCTGCCGCAGTTGCCCTTTTCGGGATGTCATATGAAGATATAATTGCATCATATCCACCTGATTTATTTGGAGAAAGTGTACGACCTGACATTGAAGCCACCATGAAGCCTGAAAACAGTTTGTCGGAGTTTGATAACCGTGATTTAAACACGGAACTGAACGGCCGGCAAGTATTAATCGAGTGTCTTCCCGTGGGAACAGAACCTACCGCAATTCTTCTGATCACTGATGTTACCCATAAAAAACGTCTTGAAACCAAATTTAATGAATTAAGAAGACTGGAAGCCATAGGGACTCTGGCAGGTGGGGTTGCCCATGATATAAATAATCTGCTTATGGGAATACAGGGCAACACTTCACTAATGCTGCTTGAAATAGAAAAAGATACTATTCACTTTAATTTTGTTAAAAGTATTGAGAGATGTGTAAAAAAGGGCTCCAAGCTTACAAAAGAGCTCCTCGGTTTTGCCAGAGGTGGTAAATATCTTGTTCGGCATATAGATTTAAACGGCCTTATAGAAAAGAATATATATATTTTTGATGATATAAACAGAATCATAAATCTCAATAAAGAGTATCAGGATGACTTATGGGCCATAGAAGCCGATGAGAAACAGATAGAGCAAGTGCTGGTGACTATTTTTGTGAACGCATGCCAGGCAATTGGAACAAAAAGAGGAGAGATCAGCATAAAAACAGAGAACATTTCCTTAACAAAAAATTTTACTGAACAATTTGAGGTTGAAGAGGGTGACTATGTAAAGCTGTCTTTGGCGGATAACGGCGTCGGCATAGATAATTCGGATAAAGATAGAATTTTCGAGCCATTTTTTACAACCAAAGAAATCGGCACCGGCACCGGCTTGGGACTTGCGGCTGTTTTTGGTATAATAAAAAATCATTATGGTATCATAAACTTTTCAAGTAAAAAAGATCAAGGTACTACTTTTAATATTTACTTGCCGTCGATTACTCAGCAGTAATTTTCCTAAAGGTTCGAGATGACTAATAAAAGAAAGAAACATAATACAGATTTGATGGACCGTATGGTTTTTATAGGATGCGGGCTGGCAGCTATTTATTGGATTCTTGAATCTTTGATGACTACCTTGCAGAATGAAGGGACATCATTTATAAACAATTTTATTGGGTATAGTGCTGATGAAATTTTTGCTCGCCTGCTGGTATTCTGTTTTTTCCTGATATTCGGTTCCCACGCTCAGTATACAATCAACCAGCGCAGAAAGCTTGACGAGGCTCTAGTGAAGAGCGAGGAAAAATATAGAACAATTATTGAGAACATTGAAGATGGTTATTATGAAGCTGATCTTGAAGGATTTTTTTCTTTTGTCAATGATTCCATGAGCAGGATTACAGGATATTCCAAAGAGAAGTTGAGGACTGCCGGTTTTAGGCTTTTTACGGATGATAATAATTTTATAAAACTGAATGATACTCTTAAAAACATATTACAAAATGCCATAGATACTGCTTTAATAGATTTGACATTTATAAAACCTGAAGGAACGGAATATTTTGTTGAGGCATCAGTTCATTTAAAAAAAGATTCCCGAGGCAGAGTAAAAGAATTCAGAGGGCTGATACGGGATGTTACAAGACGCAGACAAACAGAAGCTTTAAAGCAGGAAAAAGCCACGGCAGAGGCGGCTAGCAGGGCAAAAAGCGAATTCCTTGCCAACATGAGCCATGAGATAAGAACACCGCTAAATTCAATAATAGGCCTCATTGAGTTAATGTCTGATTCAAATCTTGATGCTGAACAAAAAGAAGATCTGGATGTTGTGCTGTCTGCGGCCTATGCGCTTCTTTCCATAATTAATGATATACTAGATTTTTCAAAAATTGAAGCTGGAAGACTGGAACTTGAGAACATAGCTGTAAACCTCAGGAACATGATCGGAGATTCTTTAAAAATAATTGCAAAAAATGCCCATGAAAAAGGGCTTGAACTTGCCTACCGGGTGGCACCTGACGTTCCTGATTACATATTAGGAGATTCTGCCCGATTAAGGCAGGTACTTTTAAACCTGGCGGGTAATGCAGTAAAATTCACTGAAAAAGGGGAGGTTATAGTCTCGGTTGAAGCGTCAATGTTTACAGAGACTAAAGTTGATCTTGTTTTTTCTGTTATAGATACCGGGATAGGTATTGCCGAAGATAAACTGGATAAGGTATTCAGCCCCTTTGAACAGGCGGACAGCGGCACATCAAGGAAGTTTGGAGGCACAGGGCTCGGTCTGGCAGTATCTGCGCAGCTTGTGGAATTGATGGGTGGAACAATCCGGCTGGAAAGCGCCCCCGGCAAAGGGAGCAGCTTTTATTTTAGCGTTTCTTTTGATGTGTCGACAGACGCAAAGCCGGTTTTGCAGTCTAATGATTTAAGCGGCGTCAGGGCCCTGGTAGTTGACGATAATGCTTCAAGCTGCAACATCATAAAGGAGATGCTGGAAAGCTGGAATATTTCCGCAAAAAGTTCATTATTAACTGGGGAAGCAAAAAAAATATTAATAGATGCCGCTAACCATGGTGAACCCTTTGATCTTGTGATAATCGATTTTGATTTGGTAAATTCTGAAAAAAGCAGTTTGCCGGAATGGATAAAAAAAGATGATATTGTTAGTGCAAACATAATCATTATGCTCACATCATCATGTCATCGTAACTGCAAAGATCTGCTCGACTCCTATGCAAAGTCCAGAGTCAACAAACCTGTAAGGCCCTCGGATCTGCTTGATGCGGTAATGATTGCTCTCGATTTAAAAAAGATCGAATTCGGAACGGAGAAAAAAGTTTTTTACCCCGATCCCCAGATTGGTCATGAGTTGTTACATTTTCTTGTTGCCGAAGATACCCCCTTTAATCAGAAGTTTATCCGCCGTCTTCTTGACCGTTGGGGTTTTAAAGCAGAGATAGTTGAAAACGGTTATGAAGTCCTGGAGGCTTTGAAAAAAAAGAGTTACGATCTTCTGCTGATGGATATTCAGATGCCGGAGATGGATGGACTGGAGGCTGCCAAGGCTGTCAGGAAGATGGAGAAAGAAAAAGGCGGACATATACCGATTATTGCCATGACCGCACATACAATGAAGGGTGACCGTGAATTATGCATAGACGCTGGTATGGATGATTATGTGTCAAAGCCCATCTCTTCCGAAGTACTTTATCAAGCAATACAATCACTTCTGCCGGGGAGGTTGTCTGAAACAAATCCATTTTACAAAAAAGCAGGAAAGGATGTTATCTTTGATAAAGAGAGATTTTTGGAAATATTTGATAACGACTGGAATTTTTTTAAGGAATCTGTAGATATGTTTCAGGCAGACTATCCTGATATGATCGTGGCTGTAAAAAATGCGGTAAAGGAAAGTAATTCCAATGCCCTTAGACGTTCGGCCCATGCGTTAAAAGGAATATTGGGCAATTTCCAGGCGGAATCAGCTGTAGAAGCAGCTTATCATCTTGAAAAAATGGGTACCAACGGAAACTTCTGCGAAGCAGAAAATAAATGCAGGCAACTTGAATACGTAGTAGATAAATTTTCAAAAGAACTGTCCGGGTTTGTTGAGGATATAAAGGTTTGAATATACTTGCCGTAGATGATGAGGCAGTAACGCTGAACCGTGTTAAACATTATCTGAAAAAGTGGGGTTATAATATCCTGACCGCCGGAAATGGTGTTGAGGCGCTGGAAAAATTTTTATCCGGAGATATTGATATTATACTTACAGACTGGATAATGCCTGAAATGGACGGTCCTGAGCTGATAAAACAGGTACATAAAAACAGTAAACGCTATGTATATATAATTTTATTAACATCAAAGAGAGAGACTGGCGATCTTGTAAGCGCTCTTTCGGAAGGTGGAGCGGACGATTATATTGTAAAACCCTTTGATCCCGAAGAGTTGAGGGCAAGAGTCAGCGTGGGTGAACGGACAGTTCTGCTGGAGAGAAAATTATGGGAGTATAATAATGACCTGGAAAATACAGTCCGAATGCAGACCCGGATTATTCGTCAGACCCAGGAAGAAACAATTTTCAGATTGCTTAGTGCCCTCGAAGCAAGAGATAAAGAGACAGGCGGTCATGTTAGAAGGATAGGGCTTTACAGCGCCAGGTTAGCAAAAGCTGCGGGATGGACACAGGATAAGATTGATGATATTCTTATTGCCGCATCCATGCATGATATCGGCAAGATAGGAATTTCCGATTCAATTTTATGCAAAAAGGGAAGACTGACCGAAGATGAGTTTGAAATTATAAAATCACATACAATAATCGGTGGACGAATTTTGGGTGATTCAAAGCTTCCCATGCTTCAGATGGCGTACGATATTGCCTTGTGTCATCATGAAAAATGGGATGGATCCGGTTATCCTTGCGGACTAATTGGCGAGCAGATTCCTGAAGCAGCCCGTCTCGTGGCTCTGGTTGATGTTTATGATGCCCTTGGACGGGAGCGCATTTATCGCAAGGCTTTGAGTGAGGAAGGAGTTTTTGCCAAGATGTATAAAGAAAGGGAATCACATTTTAATCCATATTTATTTAACATATTCACTGAATTAATACCTGAATTCAGAAATATTGCAAAGAATAATCCGTAGTTTTACAAAGGAGTTTATCAATGGCAGGACCTTTAAAAGGCTTAAAAATAATAGATTTTTCAACTTTATTGCCAGGGCCTTATGCAACAATGGCGCTGGCAGATCTCGGGGCTGATGTTTTGCGTATTGTATCGGGTTCCAGACCTGATCTTACCGATTTTATGCCTCCGATACTTCCCAATACAAAAATTTCAGCAAACGGAGCCTGGATGGGGCGTGGCAAACGTTCTGTCACTCTTAATCTTAAAGATAAAAGGGCGATAAAAATAGTACATCAACTACTTGCCGATTACGATATCATTGTTGAGCAATTCCGGCCCGGTGTCATGGAAAGATTGGGATTAGGTTATTCCGATTTGAAAAAGGTTAACCCGGCAATTATATACGGTTCGCTCACAGGGTACGGTCAGACCGGCCCCTTGAGCAAGAAAGCCGGCCATGATATAAATTATATTTCCCGCTCAGGACTAATGAGCTATTCCGGTCGCAACGATACAGGACCAAGCCTGACAGGCATGCAGATAGCAGATGTAGCATCCGGTTCAAACAACATGATTATCGGTATTCTTTCTGCAGTCTACTACAGGAGCAATACCGGTAAGGGGCAGTATCTTGACATCTCCATGATGGATGGTGTCGTCGCCTTTAATGCTATGACAGGTGCGGCATTTCTCGCTGGTGGAGATGAACCCCTAAGAGAATCGGAATTTTTGAATGGCGGCTGTCTTTATGATTTTTATCAGACTGAAGATAATAAGTATTTGAGTTTCGGAGGGCTGGAGCCCAAGTTTTTTTCAGCATTCTGCAAGGCAATCGGTTGCGATGATCTTATCGAAGGTGGAGTAAACCCTGAAGGACTACAAGACATAAAGAAGAGGGTTCGAGAAATTATCAGGCAAAAGAGACTTGATGACTGGATGAAAATTTTTGATCAAGTCGATGCGTGCGTTGAGCCTGTTTTTACACTTGAAGAAGCTTTCCGCGATCCCCATATAATGGAACGCGGGCTGATTATAGACGTTGAAATTCCTGGAGGCGGCACTGTAAAACAGATTGCAAACCCCATTAAGTTTTCCGAGACTCAGCCTGAGTATAACACCACCGGCCAACTGGCAGGTACACACACAAAAGATGTTTTGAAGTCACTTGGATATTCTGAAAATGATGTGGAAGAATTTGAAAAGACAGGTCTTTTTTCTTAGTGCCTCAAAAAATTAAACGCCGATATTTTATCCTTACAATCACCGGGAGGTTATTTGGAAAGCTGACAGAAGCCGGCCGTGACCTGTTGCCTATAATCCTGGTCATCGTCGTTTTTCAGCTTGCCATACTTCGCCAGTCGTTTCCGGACCTCCTTGAGGTGCTTACGGGAACAGCCTTAGTGGTAATCGGCCTCATGCTGTTCGTACAGGGACTTGAAATGGGCCTGTTTCCGATCGGGGAGAACCTTGCCGTCGCCTTTGCACGAAAAGGGAGTCTGGTCTGGTTGCTGCTCTTTGGATTCGGCTTAGGATTTTCCACAACCGTGGCCGAGCCCGCCCTGATTGCCATAACCCAGGAAGCTGCAAAAGTGGCGGCTCAAGCGAACATTATCGAATCTGGCGACAACGCCAGGGCATCTTATGCTCTGGGCTTGCGCTTTACGGTGGCTGTGTCAGTGGGGCTGGCTATCGCGATTGGCATAATACGTATCCTGCGCGGCTGGCCTGTTCATTATCTGATTATCGCCGGCTACATGATTGTCGTTTTGATGACTTTAATAGCCCCCAAGGAAATTGTGGGTATCGCCTATGACTCCGGAGGCGTCACCACGTCCACGATAACAGTGCCCCTTGTCACCGCTTTGGGGGTCGGCCTTGCTTCATCTATCCGGGGCCGTAACACCATGATGGACGGTATTGGCATGATTGCCTTTGCCTCACTGCTTCCTGTGATTTTTGTTTTGGGCTTTGGTATGATAGTATTCGGTGTTAAAGTAACATGGTAGATGGATATGTTTATTGAAATTGCACAGACATTTATGGCTACATGCAGGGATGTTTTTCCGGTTCTGGCGCTCATAGTGGGTTTCCAGTATATCGTTCTGCGCCAGCC
>JAERRQ010000164.1 GCA_016735355.1 Desulfobacterales bacterium
ATAATCCCCGCTATATGCATTGTCGGCATTTGCATCAAAAGCCTCTTCACCATCGTCCACAGCCAGCGGCACAGTCCTTACATCGGCTGTTTTGTATCCAACGCCGGAGTATCCTACTCCATATTTATCGGATGCAACACCCTGCACAACTGCCGAAGATCCGGGCTGTTCCTTGACACTGTCCTTATAATCTCCTTTAAAAAGAGCTACTTTTTTAAAATATCCGTAAGTGCCGGAAGCCGAGTTACGTCCATATAATGATATTGGTTGATCAGCCCAATCGCCTTTTAATCCGAGATCTCCCCAGGTCTTAATGTCCCCGGGCAAACCTCCTTTGCGGTTTTTTGAAAAAATTGCATCCACCTGCTGAAGGGTCAGGGATTTAATCGGGTTATCCTTGTTAACAAATAGTGCCAGCGCATCTACCGCAACCCTGATATGTGAAGGCTTATATCCGAATTTTTTTTCAAAAGCATCCTTTTCTTTCGGCTTCATTTCCCTGGACATGGGGCCGAATTGGGAAGCGCCTTCAATCAGGGCCGGCGGCGCAGTTGAGGAGCCTTTGCCTTCAATCTCAATTTTTACACCCGGATATATGGAGTGAAAACCCTCTGACCAAAGAGTCATAAGATTGTTTAACGTATCGGAACCAATTGATTTTATGTTGCCTGATACCCCGCTGACCTTAGTATAAGCAGAAAGATTCTTATCCACCTCAAGAGCATGTACCGCTGCTGCCGAAAACATAAGTGCCATTATGGCCATACCTGAGTTGATTAGCTTTGCAATCCATTTTTTCATCATTGTACCTCCTATGAGTTGTTTCGTCCACGTTTCTTAAATTTATGAATAAGTACTCAAGTACTTATTGATTAAAGAATATATTCGGTAAATGTTATGGGAATATTAGGGGAATGTTAAGCAAGTGTTAAAACAAAAACAAATTGCTGCATAGTTTTATTTAGAGATTACAACTGCTTAATTCCGTTTATGCGGGAAAGGAGGTTTTTCTTATTCCCCAGGCTTTGCCTTCTACATCTTTTTGTGGGAACCTTTAGAATTCAGGAGTATTTCATGGTGAAATCAACTTTACAGACAAAAAAAATTAATGGTATATTTTTTTACAAATTTTTTTGCTAAGGATTGGGGATGAAATAAATTGCCCATAATTGCGCCGGGCTTGTGGTCGTCTTCAAGGCGCATCAATGGTTGCATACTCGAAGTCTGTGTCCATTGATGCAACACAGAAGACGGGCACAAGAACAAGTAATTATGGGTAATTTATAAAATTCACGATCCTAAGTTCCTGATAATTGGAAAGGGCTAGATAAAAAGCGCCTATTGTCAGTTCAGCGCAATGTGTATGATCTTCAGGTAATGTTTCCAGATAATCTATAACGGCCTCTGGTGTTATCTTCCATGCATCGTCAATGCTTTTGCCTTTTGCCAGGAGAGCCACGGTATTGGCACAGGCAGTTGTATTCATGCACCCTTGAATCTGAAAAGATACGTATTCGATCAAATCGTTTTGGATACTAAGATAAAATTCTACGGTATCGCCGCACACTCCGGTTTTTTTGCCACATCCATCGGGTTTTTCCAATATTTCCTGGTTATCCGTTTTAAAGGCCATCTCCAAATAATGTGAGGAATGATCCTGCCAGAAATTCATTTTTCCACTCTCGTTGTCCATATTTATAAATGGTAACCGTTCACAGTTATCAGTTTACGGTTAACAGTTAATTTTCATAATAACGGAAATCATTACAAAACGCTGTCAACCGTGAACCGTGAACGGTTACTATAAATATAATTAAAATTTTTAAAAATAGTTGCTTTGTCTCGACTAAATAGTAATTATAAAAAAAATGTAAATTATTTTATACCAATTTATTTAAAGAAAATAAAGGGCTGATAAATATTCTGTGAGTCACATAAAAAAACCAAAAATTGTTGTAATCTGCGGTCCAACCGGCATCGGTAAAACATCAGCGGCAATTAAAATGGCAAAATTGTTTTCCGGTGAAATTATCAGTGCGGACTCAATGCAGATATACCGGTATATGAATATCGGCACTGCTAAACCGACCATTGCTGAACAAACCGCTGTTTTTCATCATATGATTGATATTGTTGAGCCTGATGAACAATTTGATGCGGCTGATTTTGCAGCAAAAGCCCATAATATAATAGCTGAATTGTGTAAAAAAGATGTTTTACCCTTTGTGGTGGGTGGAACCGGATTTTATATTAAGGCCCTTCTGCATGGACTCTTCCGGGCCAGGCCTGCGGATCAAAAAATTTTAATCAGGTTAAAAGAGGAGGCCATCAAATTTGGTTCGTCTGCCTTACATTCAAGGTTAGAGGAAATAGATCCGGATGCGGCGCATAAAATTCATTCCAACGACACCTTCAGAATTGTGCGGGCGCTTGAGACCTTTGAGTCCACAGGTAAAAAAATATCAGAATATCAAAAAGAACATAATTTCAGAGAAAACCCGTTTGATGTTCTGAAAATCGGCCTTGCAGTGGATAGAAACCTGCTTTATGAACGAATCAACAGAAGAGTCGATCTTATGCTGGAATCCGGCTTTGTTGATGAGGTTAAAAGGCTGCTTGAGAAAGGTTATAATGAAAAACTGAAGGCCATGCAATCGATTGGTTATCGTCATCTCGTTGAGTTTATTAGAGGAGCCGTCTCGTGGGAAGAGAGTGTAAGACTCATAAAGCGGGATACCAGGAGATATGCAAAACGTCAGTTAACATGGTTTAATGCTGATCCGGAAATTATATGGCTGGATCCTGCTGAAATAGATAAGGCGGCAGGATTAATAAAAAAATTTTTAAAGAAAGGCATATCCCATGCATGAATTATCAAAACATAAAACTGAGCATGAAAAGTTGGATGATTCCATCCGAAATATAATAAGCTCGGCCTTTCAACAGGTGGGGTACTCTGAAAAAGAAAAGATGCTTCTCCGGTAATAGGGAAAAACAACGATTGCTTTGGATAGAACGTTTTGAAAGTCTGGCCGGATATCAGGCTTCAAATGTAGAAGAATTGAATCATAAGATCACAGAAGGCAGTGCGACGAAACATCCTGCATGGGAAGATTTAATTGAGATTAAGAATATTGCGCAGGAAATTAAAAAAATAGAAAATGATATAAAAATATTATAAGCACAAAAGGGAACAGCATTATGGAACAAAATATCACTGTCAAAATACCACGTACCTGGATAAAGGGATTGCCTGAAGAGGATTTAACTCTTAAACAGATTATTCGTCTCGGCATTCACCAATACAAGGTAGAGCGTGCAATTCAGTTGTATCGGGATGGTGTTGGCTCTCTGGGTTATGTTGCGGAACAAATAGGACTTAATAAACAAGATTTGATCCGTGAAGCTCGCCATCATAATATTAATCTGGAATATTCCGAACAGACGATAAAAGAGGAACTTTCTAAATGGCATTAAATGTTGTTTCAAACGCCGGCCCTCTTATGGTTTTTTCAAAACTGAATATACTCCATTTGTTAAAAGAACTCTATGGCCGAACGGAAGCCCAAAAAAGCTATAGCAGGGTTGATATTGTTTTTGAAAAAAACGGCAAGAGACTTCTGGAAACTTTCCCGCAAAACCTTCTTATGCCGGTGGCTGATACCTTTCAACGTTATCAAAACAATGAATCCGACCACCCGACCGATTTTTTTTGAAACAATTGGCCTGCCAATTGCCGCTTGAAAATATGGGTGGCGAACTCTCCAACAGCAAAACAGACATTCTTCCTCACCAGATTTTGTTAACCCATCAGATTATCAGCGCGCGTAGGCGCAGAACAAGACAAAACCACCAAACAGCAGAGGGCATTATGAGGTCAGACGGCGGGGATGAATAGAAAAACTTCTTACGGCAGAATCTCCTCTTTAAGCATGCAGCAGGCGACCCTGAATTCGGGTGTGCCGTTTGTCTTATATTCCAGGTTGTCGGATTGAATAAGCCTGTTCATTACGCAGCCTTCAGGGATATTCAATTTAAACAAATGACTTTCGTTGATGTTGCCGGTCTTTAGCAGCCTGTTCTCCTTGATCATCATGCTGTGCATTGGGAAATCTTC
>JAERRQ010000305.1 GCA_016735355.1 Desulfobacterales bacterium
TATTTTTTGTTTGTTCGTGTTTTGGTTTAACTTGATGGAAGGGGTAAACAAAACGAAAATAAAAAACAACAGAATGTATCATTTCCTGATCATGCTTACTATTGCTTCAACTGTAGGACTTCAGGCCTGGAGAACCCTGTTTAATAATTTTGCGGTAGAGACAGCGGGTATGGAGGGCAGCCATATCGGAATGCTTCAGTCTATCAGGGAGATTCCCGGTTTCCTTGCGTTACTGGTTATTTATGTTCTTCTTTTCATAAAAGAATATCGTCTTTCCGCGCTTTCGGTTATATTTCTTGGTTTAGGCGTTGCGCTGACAGGCCTTTTTCCGACTTATGAGGGTCTGATTATCACAACCCTGATCATGAGTTTCGGCTTCCATTATTATGAGACCACCAACCAATCTCTGGTTCTTCAATATTTTGATAAAAAAACTTCTCCTTTGGTTTTTGGCAAACAACGGAGCATGGCTGCGGCGGCCAATATCGGAATCGGAATTTTTATTTTTTTAATATCGCCATTATTAAATTATGCCCGGATTTATCTGATCATTGGAGTTCTTGTTTTTGCAGCGGGAATTTGGGGACTCTGCCTAAACCCGGCCGATAAACATATTATTCCCCAGCGGAAAAGGATGATCTTTAAAAAAAAATACCTCTTATTTTATTTTCTTACCTTTATGGCCGGCGCCAGGCGGCAGATTTTTGTAGCCTTTGCGGTTTTTCTTATGGTAAAAAAATTTGATTTTTCAATTCGCGAGATTACGCTGCTCTTTGTATTGAATAATCTGATCAACTATTTTCTCAGTCCTATGATCGGCAAGGGTATAATCAGATTCGGTGAAAGAAAGATTCTGACATTAGAATATGCAAGTCTTATTTTTATTTTTAGCGCCTATGCCATGGTTCATTCCAAGCTGCTGGTGGCGGCTCTTTATATTCTGGATCATATTTTCTTCAATTTTTCCATTGCCATTAGAACGTATTTCCAGAAAATAGGGGATCCAAGAGACATTGCGCCGAGTATGGCCGCCGGTTTTACTATTAATCATATTGCTGCGGTTGCACTGCCGTGGGTGGGCGGGCTTTTGTGGATGGTCGATTATCGGATACCATTTATAGCCGGAGCCTTCCTGAGCTGTATCTCTCTTGCGGCAGTACAAAAAATGTGAGGCAGGCTCAGGGTATAAATGGTATCCATTCAGTTCCCGAAGGGTGAGCTCCCAAGGTGAGCTCCCAAGGTGAGCTCCCAAAGAGAGTGCTTTGTTGTGCGGAATAGCGTGCCCTAAGAAACAGAGACAATCTCCTGGCTGGCGTGCGTTAAAACCTCGACACCGTCTTTTTCCATCACAAATGTATTCTCAATACCTATTGCACCATCAGGAAAAACAAACTTGGGCTCAATGGCAAATGTCATGCCCGGCTCAAGTTTCATTTTAACCCCCTTTGCAAAAATAGGCCATTCATCAAGTTCAAGCCCTACTCCATGGCCAATAAACCTTACCCTTTCGTTTCCCATGCCCATAAAATGTTCGGCCATTCCAAAACCTTCCGCAAGGCTGACAGCCTTTTCATAAAGTTCTCCGCACTCTACACCGGGCACCGCCATTTTAACAAGTTCATCCTGAATTGCCATCGCAGCCATAAAAGCATCTTTCAAATTTGAAGAGAGATTGCCGATTACAAACATCCTGGTTTCATCTGCTGTATAGCCGTCAACAACACAGGTATAGTCTATGTATATAGGCTCATTCAGGCCAATCTCCTTCCACCCCGCGCCATGGGGCAGATTCGCGGGTGTAAGTCCTGCTCCGCCAACAGGCCCATCAAAGTATGTGGCTATGGCGCCATTTTTGCCGGAGGTAATATTGCCAAAGGAAAAATCCTGATTAAAGGCGCGCATCCTGCAATTTCCGCCATATCCCCGGCGTCGCATCCCTGCCTCAAAAAGACTTGCAAGTTCAATTTCAGTCATTCCCTGTCTCAGCATACAAGGCGTTTCCTTAAAGACATCATCAATAACACCACATGCGCCCTTTAACAGCCCTATTTCATAAGGAGATTTTATAAGCCTCAGCTTATTAATCAGGCCGGATGCGTCCGTTATCTCATAATCACTAAAAACCTTTTGATACAAAAGGCAGTTATTATAAGGAATAACATCAAGTTCCATGCCGATAATACCTGATGTTTTAAAACCCGCCTTTTTTAAAACATCAGGTATTTTTTTAATACTTCCAATATTAATAATATCTTTTATGGGCGATTCTTTCTTTGCCCTTTGAAAGCTTTTCCTGACCATTAATAAAGGCTCGCCTGAGGCCGGCACAAAAAGATGACTGCTCTGGGATGTACCGCTAAGATAAAAAAGATTTGTATGCTGGGTTATCAATGCTGCGTCAAAACCAAGTTGGGTCAAACGATCCTGGCATTTCACAATCCTTGCTTCGATTTCTCCAGCGGGCGTATATTTTAATTCTGACATATAATTTAACCCCTTCTTCAATATTTCCATCTCTTTAGGTCTTTAACTTTTAACGGTGATTCAGTGGCAACTGGATATGTTCGAGCAATAACCTTATTTCTTCGCTATATTTCTACAATTGTTCCTTGGTAAAATCCCGGTTTAGTAGATCTGAAAACTGACGAACAGCTTGTGTTAAGCTTGTACGTTTCATTTTTATCTTCTTTCCACTTTAAAGAATATAATATGATTATTATACTATTGATGGAATAACATCAAGGGCATCATGAATATGTTGGCGAAATATTTTTATAATACTGTTGCTAAGGCCTAATCCGTTCTGCTCCAGTGATACGAAAATATTTTTTGCTTCAAAGGCTGTTTTCCATGACTCTTCGTTACCGGGCATGTCTTCAATAAAATGGACTCCGGCTACAAGCATCAAAGGCACAAGCAGTACATGCTTATATCCCGCCCGGCTGACAGCTCTGACAACTTCTTCCATTGAGGTGTGTCCTTGCTCCACAACTCCTACATAGGCATTCGATTTGCCGGACTCGCGCAGCATATTCAAAAGGGCGGCATAAGTTGCCCAGGCTGAATGATCAGTGCCGTGACCGATAAATACGACTGCGTCCTTTTTACCGAAAGGAATTAAATAATCGAGCGCTGCCAAGACCTTTTTGTAATCTATGGGTGAGTAGAGCAGGGGCAGGCCTGTTGATGTTCTTATATCGCATTCTTTTGCCTCATCCACCAGGCGGTAAAATTCATGCCCGCACATCAGGTGCATAGATTGAACCGCAGCCCAGGCAAAGCCCCGGGACTTTAATTCGGACAGAACCTGATGGGGATGTTTTAACTCGATATTACTTTTTTTTAAGGAAAAAAATATAAAAATATGAAATAGCGGATTTGCGGGCTTTTATAGAAGACAAACTTGAAAAAATGATTCAGCAGAACACCACCAGAAGGGATTTTGCTCAAAAAATGCAGGAAATAATTGACAACTACAATACCGGCGGCTCAACCAATGAATATTATTATAGAGAGATGGTAAACTTCGCCGAAGACCTTAAAAAAGAAGAAGAAAGGCCCTATCCGCTAAGGACTCACGGAAGACGAACTTGAGCTGTTTGACATCCTGAAAAAAGAAAAAATGACAAAGAGTGAGGAGAAAAAAGTAAAACTTGCCGCAAAATCCCTGCTCCACAGATTATTGG
>JAERRQ010000367.1 GCA_016735355.1 Desulfobacterales bacterium
AGATAGGACCTTTTCAACACCTTTTTGGGTCATTTTACCTAACGGTTTTCGGCATCCACCAGACGGCATTCCAAGAATGGACATAAGTGTCTTTACAGCCAACGGATTTCTTGCCCGGCATAAAGTCTCTCCAAATGGCGTGGCCTCCATTGTACTGACTGTAACCAACTCAAAAAGCGGTTTAAGAGCTGAATGTAATTTTTCGGCCTTTTCAATCTCACCATTACCTGTTAAATTGAGTAGCTCCGTAATCGCTCCAGGGACAATATTGGATAAAACGGAAATAACACCGGAAGCTTTAATGTCAGGATCCGTCATCATTTGAAATGCCATACCGTCATCACCGGACATTATTGAATATCCGGGCCCGCAACACTCTCTTGTGCGCCTCATATTTTCAATATTTCCAGTGGCCTCTTTTACCGTATTCACATTATAAAATTCCATGGATAATATGGCCAGATCTTCCGGCAATAATTGCGCGCCTGTACGGCCGGGAATCACGTAAGGGATAATCTGCATATCGGGAAACTCCCTTGCAACAGGCTCGATATATTCCCTGCGGATTTCAAGGGAACTGGGACCATTATAATATGGATCCACCAGCAGGACGGCATCTGCTCCACATTCTGCCGCATGCCCGGTAGCTTCAATTGTCTCTTTGGTATTGTTGCTTCCGGTGCCTGCAATACATAAGCACCGGCCCTTTGTTTTTGCCGCGACAGTCTTAATCACCCTGTTATGCTCTTCCCACGTCAGGGTGGGGCTCTCGCCGGTTGTGCCTACTGCCAAAATGCCGGCAACTCCGTTTTCAATCTGGAAATCCACCAGACTGTCAAGCCCTTCATAGTCAACCGCATCACCCTTAAATGGCGTTACAAGCGCTGTGTAACATCCCTTGATCATACCCATACCTTTATAATAATTCCTCAAAAAAACATAAAATCAATCCACCTGATATAAAATTGTAAAAAAAATAAGTTGTTGAGTCAACAAAAAAGGTGCTTGCGAAAATAATGTTAATATATTAAAATTGATAAAAAAAATATGACATGAACCATTTAAAATTAATTATCCAAAGAGCCTGTTTAAGATCAGGTTGCCTGACGCAGAGATCGGGCAAAAGGGAGCGTTTTTAAATTGGCTCTAAAAATCAATAGTATATACAAAGGACTTTAGTAATGGAAAAAGCAAAAAATGTTGATGAATATATTGCCGCTCAAAAAGCTGCCTTGCAAGGAAACCCTGGATGCGGCACAAACAGGTACAATCTTGCGGTAGCACTCATGGGCAAAAAAAAATTTGACGAAGCTGAAAAGGAACTTATTGAGGCTTTAGAAAACAGCCCGAACTTAGCCGAGGCATATGTGCAGTTAGGCGGCATCTGCCTGCAGCGCGGCGACATAGACGGCTGCCTCGCATATAATCAGCAATCTATAAAAGTAAGGGCCGGTTTTGCAGAAGGTCATGGCAATGTTGGATTCATTCAACTTCAAAAAGGGAATATAGATGAAGCCATAACTGCCCTGCAGAAAGCCATAACCTATAATTCAAATTTTTTGCAGGCATACACCACCCTGGCAAACGCCTATCTTATGAAAGGGCTGGTTGATGAAAGTATTGAGGCAAATCTCAAGGCTCTTAGAATTGAACCAATGTTTTCGGTTGCTCACAATAACCTTGCAATAGGTTACCTTGAGAAAGGCGAATACAGCAAGGCTATTGAGCATTGTGACAAGGCCGTGGAACTAGGCTTTGAAGTGGCTCCTCAGATATTGAAAGAGATTAACAACCACAGAAAATAAAAAAATATGCCGGTGAAGCCAATATTCAAATTTTTTATTGATCATATAAATAATCCGGTAAACCCTCAAGATAAAATCTGGAAGACCTGCCTGCCTGTAAACAGAAACAGGCCTGTAAAACAGATTAAAACCGAGAATAACCGGGATATTACCTATGGTGACTATTTTAAAGCTGTCGGCAGATTTTTAGAACACGACTATTTTGCAGCTCTTTCAAGCATAATCTCGCGCCGCCTGAACATGGATATTGGCCATAAAAAAATAAACGAGATCAGCGTCTACCTTGTAAAACATGGTGCATTTTATCATCCCGCAAGAGTGGAAATTTACATAAAAAACATAAAATTACAATTTGTTCTAAACGTGGCGTTTTCCACCTTCGGCAGAACAATTTTATTAAAAGAATATAATGTCCTGCAAAAACTGGATAATAACTTTCCGTTTTCCTTTCTTCCCGCAATTTATAAATATGGCGAAGTCTCTTTACCAAGGACCGGCCAAAAAAGGACCGGCCAAAAAAAGACCGTCCAAAAAAAAACTGGCCAAAAAGAGTCCGGCCAAAAAGCAGGGCTGCTTCTTGGCGAATGGCTTGACGGATTCAATGAATTTCATCTTACAACAAATCCGGATAATCAAAAAAAAAAAATAATTGTTTGGGATTCGGTAAACGGAAACTATTATCTATCAACCGGGGAGACCCTTGAACTATATACACAGGCAGCAATGATCCTGACCTGTTACTATAACATAGAAACCTTTGAACAAATTTTCCCCTGGCATAATGCTGCCGGTGATTTTGTGGTCAAAAAAAAAGATAACGGAATTGACCTGAAGCTTATTACAGCCAGACAATATGAATCTATGGTTTGCAGCAGTGCCGATTCAAACCTGCAGGAGACAGATACGAATTCTATTTTGGAAGGATTGCTGATATTTTTTTTGAATCTTTCCATAAGGATGCGGCTTGACCGCATAGACGGAGTAGGCGACACGGCCTGGGCCGACGACGTAGCGGTTGCCGGAACGTTTTCAGGTTTCATGAACGGTCTGGCCATGAAACCTGAAAACAACATATTTCCGGACTCTTTGGACAAATATTTTAAAAATCTGCTCTTATCCTGTAATCAACAAGATCTTCTTGATTTAATGATTAATATAGTTACCACATACGACACTCGATCTTCCGAGATCTCAATAATAAAACAAAACCTGACCCGGCATGCTGAGGTTATGCATCAGGTTATTAACAATGCATAGAAGGTCTCTGTAAATTTCTACCCAAACAATTTCGTCCCCATTCCTTGTATGGTCAAAACCTTCGGGCGACGCACCACCAGTACGCCTCCCCAAGATTTTACCCATAGCATTGTGAAATGAATTATCCGGCAATCTATAGGCAATCTATATATTTGATTCCGTGTCATACATTTTTTCAATCATTTAAAGTGGAGCCATGCTTTTTTATTGACAAGAATCAATATGAATTTTATAATTATTTTTTTTTATTAGATAATTTTTAAACAAAAAAGGAATATATTGAAAATATAGTGAGAGGAGGTGACCTTTCCAGGCTCCAATAAATCAAAAAAAAAATTAATTATTAAATAATTACGGAGGAAATAGAATGGCAAAACATGAGACTCCTTTGTTGGACCAGCTTTCATCTGGACCATGGCCCAGTTTTGTAGACGATCTGAAACAGGAGGCTGAATCAAGGGCTAAGAATGATAAAAATGTTGAATTTCAAATCCCGCAGGATTGCGTTGACGATCTTGTCGGCGTGCTTGAGCTTTCATACAAACATGGCAGAACCCACTGGAAACACGGCGGGATAGTCGGTGTATTCGGTTATGGCGGCGGAGTTATCGGCAGATACTGCGATCAGCCGGAGATGTTTCCGGGCGTAGCGCATTTTCATACAATGCGCGTCAGCCAGCCTGCCGGTAAATTCTATACAACTAAATATTTAAAAGATCTTTGTGACCTTTGGGAACGCAGAGGAAGCGGTATAACCAATATGCATGGTTCCACCGGTGATATTATCTTTATAGGCACAACAACACCTCAGCTCGAAGAG
>JAERRQ010000403.1 GCA_016735355.1 Desulfobacterales bacterium
TTTTTATGAGGATTTGACAGGCGCTGATTGGCCAAAAAACGGAATCGATGAATATGATCCGAACAAGATAGCCGAAGCAATAAATAACGCTGGCATAGTGGGGCTTGGCGGAGCTACATTTCCAACCCATGTCAAAATTATGCCTAATGACAAAAAGCCTGTTCATACTCTTTTGGTGAACGGTTGTGAGTGCGAGCCGTACCTTACATCCGATTACAGGCTTATGCTTGAAGCTCCTGCAGCAATCATCACAGGCGCTTTGCTGGCGGGGCATGCGCTTGGCGCCAAGGATATTGTTATTAATGTTGAGGACAATAAGATGGATGCCGTGGATGCATTGCGCCAGGCTGCTCAGGATACCATTATCCAAATTGCAGTCCTGAAAACAAAGTATCCCCAGGGGAGCGAGAAGCATCTGATTCTGGCTTTGACCAAACATGAGGTTCCGCTTGGAGGACTCCCTTCGGATGTCGGGATGGCAGTGAGTAATGTGGGCACCATTGCTGCCGTTGCCATGGCGTTGATAAAAGGCAAGCCGCTTACGCACAGGGTTGTAAGCGTAACCGGCGGAGGAGTTGCCAGACCGGCCAATCTTCTGACACCCATAGGCATTAGCTGCGGAGAACTCATAGAGTTTTGCGGTGGCCTGAATGAAAATGCATCCAGAATGATAGCCGGCGGGCCAATGATGGGCTTCCCCTTTATAGATCCGGAAACTCCTGTTACCAAGGGAACCAGCGGTCTTACCATTCTTACCGAAGAAGATGTACAAAAAGCTGAAGAAACATCCTGCGTGCGTTGCGGGCGTTGTGTGGATGTATGTCCCATGCGGCTGGTACCGACAAAAATAGCTCTGGCGGGGCGTCATAAAGATCTTGAACTCGCCCGGCGGTATAATATTATGGCTTGTTTTGAGTGCGGCTGCTGCGCATATATTTGTCCGGCCGGCATACCCCTGGTTCAGTTGATCCGGGCAGGCAAGGCCCTTGTTGCAGCGATGAATCAACCATAATGGCTCGGAAAAGAACTGCTGAGTTTTTCAATAGTTAGTGCTCGAACGAAAACTATAAAATTTTTTCAAGTTCAAGGAAGGCTGCCAAATTTTAAATCAGGTTTAACCGCAGGAATACATTTAAGTATTTTGAGGATTAAACCCAATTTATGATTTGGTCTCCTGACGCAGAAATTGGGAAAATTAGCAGTTTTCGTTCAGGCACTATTTATTTTTAAATTTTAATCCTCTTACGGGACTATCAAATTTAATGACAAAAAAAGAAGATAGATTCACTACTTTTGAGAAAGCCGCCGGTAAACTTAATGTAGCCTCATCACCGCATTTAGTCGACACGGCGATGACAACGCGGAGCATGATGATAGATGTTCTAATATCTCTTGCGCCGGTTATACTGATGTCGGTTTATGTTTTTCACTGGTACGCAGTCAAACAACTCTTGATCTGTATCGCAAGCTGTCTGGCTGCCGAGGCGCTTTTTACCAGGATGCGCAATAAGCCGTTTAGCCTTTTAGACTATTCGGCAGTGATTACAGGCGTAATTATTGCCATGTCAATGCCAGGAACTGCTCCATGGTTTGTATCTGTAATAGCATCCTTTGTGGGTATAGGTATAGGCAAGTCTGTTTTTGGCGGTATCGGCATGAATATTTTCAACCCTGCGATGGTTGGCCGCGCATTTGTTATGATTGCCTTTGCGGGATATCTGGGAGCATCCGGATATGAAGATGCCGGCAGCCTGGTGGATGCTATCACCCAGGCGACACCGATGGATATCTTCAAACAGAGCGGCGTTGTACCTTCGCTTTCCGTACTTTTTTGGGGGGTTACCAATGGTTCCCTTGGAGAAACAAGCGCGATTGCATGCATCATCGGCGGGGTTTATCTCTGTATACGCAGAACAGCATCCTGGGAAATTCCTCTGGGCGTGATCCTGACGGTTGCGGTTTTGGGCGGCATACAAAATATCGTATCTCCTGATTCCGGCTGGACTGTTTTGCACCATCTTTTTGGCGGAGCGTTACTCTTCGGAGCATTTTTCATAGCCACGGATCCTGTGACCAGCCCGCTTACGCCAAAGGGCAAGTTTATATTCGGTGCCGGTGTCGGCGCTATTATTATGCTGCTCAGGCTTTTCAGCGGATATCCGGAAGGCGTGATGTTTGCTGTGTTATTAATGAATGCCCTTACGCCGCTTATAAATAGATGGAATGTACCGAAGCCGCTTGGCGAGCATTAATCTTAACAGGAATTTATAAATGATGATGGAATCAAGAACAAGAGAAATAAAAGATTCCCCAGGCATGTGGGAGCGCATCAAAAAGAACAGCCTGGTTCAGGGGTGGCTGGTTCTTCTTCTTGCCCTTTTTTTTGGATCTGCCCTTGCAAGTGTTCAACTCTCTCTGGGTCCTAAAATTGAGATGAACAAATTAAACGAAACCCTTAGCAAGGTGCCTGAACTTGTACTTGGAGCTTCACGGGCCCATGAAATGGAAGCAAAAAATCAAGAGCTTGGCATAGAACCCATGACTATAGAGGTTAATAAAAATAATAAAAGAGTTTTGTATAATGTTTATAAAACAACATACAATGGAGAGATAAACGGGTGGGTTGCCAAAACCAGCGGACAGGGATATGCCGGCAGTATTGAGCTTCTGCTAGGTCTTGATCCCGGGATGGAATTGATTACAGGTCTTTTTATTCTTGACCAGAAAGAGACACCCGGTCTCGGTAACAAGATTGTAACCGAACAATGGCGTAAACAGTTCATCAATAAACCAACCAAAAATCGACTGATAGTAGTTAAAGACGGAGCCGATGCTGTAAATGAAATAGATGCCATAACAGGTGCCACAATTTCATCTAAAAGTGTAAGTAATATAATGAATACCGCTATCAGTGATCTTAAGGGGCAATTGATCTCCGGACAAAGTTCAAACCGATAAAAGGAAATTTTTATGGCCGATCAACCCACAGCAACAGAGAGGTTCATTCAGGGTGTTTTGCCTGAGAACCCGGTATACAGGCAACTGCTCGGGCTATGCCCGGTTCTTGCTGTAAGTAATAACATGAAAGCCGCAGTCACCATGGCAGCCTCCGTAACATTTGTGCTTCTTTGCGCCAATGTTGTGACGAGTTTGATAAGAAATCTTTTAAAACCACATCTGCGCATCGTAGTTTTTACTTTAACAATAGCTACCTTCGTAACTATTGCAGACAGAATTTTGGCCGCTTATTTGTACCAGATGAGCAAAACTCTCGGGCCTTATATTCCCCTTATTATCGTTAACTGTATTATTATTTGCCGGTGCGAAGTGTGCGCCTCAAAACAATCGGTATTTACAGCAGCATCCGACGCAATCGGACAGTCCCTTGGATTTGCCCTGGCTCTTTCTAGCATTGCGGCTATACGCGAAATTTTGGGAACAGGCATGTTTTTCGAGTTAAGAGTGCTTCCGGCCGCATGGCCGGACTGGGTGATAATGGCACTGCCGCCAGGAGCTTTTTTAACCTTTGGTGTAATGCTGGCCGCAATAAACTGGATCAGTTCAAATAAATAAAAAGTTAGAGGTCAATATCCATGAGCTATCTTACAGATATATTCCTGATTGCTTTAGGCGCCGCCCTGATCAACAATTTTGTACTCTATTATTTTGTTGGCATATGCCCCTTTGTAGGTGTCTCAAGGCGAGTGGAAATGGCATTCGGCATGGGGTGCGCCGTGACTTTTGTTATAACCATTGCGGCATTTTTGTGTTGGGTCATTACCACATTCATTCTGATGCCCGGTGCTCCGTTATCAAAATGGGTTGCAGGTTTTTTTGTTTCTGCCGATGTCGCGGCCGGTATAGATCTGACCATATTAAGTTATATCGTGTATATCTTTGCTATTTCTTCATCGGTGCAGTTTGTGGAGATGTATGTCCGCAAATTTTTTCCTGTTTTGTACAGTTCTTTTGGTGTATTTCTCCCTCTGATTACCACTAATTGCGCTATTCTTTTTGCATGTCTGACAATAATGAGCAATATTGTCGGAGTCGACAACCCGGCCGATGCCTGGGACCTTGGCAGATCCCTGACCCTTGCAATATTCGGAGGGGTAGGCTTTACTATTGCAATTGTCATTATGGCCGGCATACGTGAAGATCTGGAACTTTGTGATATACCCAAACCATTTCAGGGCGTTGCCATTACCTTGATCGTAGGCGGAATCCTTGCAATGGCTTTTATGGGATTTACCGGAGTCGACTCCGGTCTCAGGAATGCAATGATTCCAATGTAGAGGGGCGTTTTACAATGGCTTTATATAGATTTTCAAATAATTATTTTTGTGGAAATCTATAGATTGAATGAGGATTTTATGAACCTGGTGACCATATTTATTTCAGCCGGAACCATGCTGGGAATGGCAGTAATCTTTTCATATATACTTGGATGGGCAAACAATGCCTTTAGAGTTGAGATCGATCCAAGAGCAGAGGCTGCGCTGGAAGTGCTTCCCGGAGCTAATTGCGGTGGCTGCGCCTATGTTGGTTGTGGCGATTATGCCGCAGCTGTTGCCGCGGGAGAAGCATCGGTAAATCTATGTACCGTTGGCGGGCCGGCCTGCGCCGCAGAACTGGCTGCTATTATGGGCGTTGAACTGGGGGAGACATTTCCAAATTATGCGATTGTCCATTGCGGCGCGCATACAGAAGATCGACTTCATCGTAGCGAATATCTTGGCGAGCAAAGCTGTTTTACCGCAAATCTTGTAAAAAGCATCCAGGGATGTGTTTACGGTTGCCTTGGTTTTGGTGATTGTCTGGAGGCTTGTAATTATGATGCGATTCAAGTTGTTGATGGCCTTGCCACTGTAGATTATGAAAAATGTATCGGTTGCGGCGCGTGTGCAAAAGCCTGCCCTAGAAATATTATCAGCATCAATCCCTTTAAAAAAGATTCGATGCTTGTTGTGAAATGCGCAAATC
>JAERRQ010000023.1 GCA_016735355.1 Desulfobacterales bacterium
CTTTTTATTTAACGCAAATATAATGTTTTATGGCATTAAATGTGGCTGAACCGATTCCTTCAACTTTTTTTATCTGCTCTATTTTTTCAAACGAAGAAACGGATTTCCTGTATTCAACAATTTTTACAGCGAGTACAGGCCCTATCTGGGGAAGAGCCACCAGTTTCGTTAATCCGGCACTGTTGATATTTACTGAATCATGCAGCCCTTTTTTCATAACTTTTGCAATAAATTTATCATAATGTTTTTTTAAATGCTTTTCGGCCATCTCTTTGTTTGCCTGATCGACCCATGTTTCATTGTCAAGAGCGCCAAGCACATATATCAGCTGTTCTTCATCTAATTTGCCATTGGAATCGTGATGAGGACAGCGCCTTATCTTTTGGCCATCTTTTACCTCAACCAGGGCAAAACAGGAATCAGGAAGAAGCTGTATTTCAGTTTTACTCCATCCCTGGCATATTCCTGGATTTTCAGCACATAATACAACAACAGACAGGCAAAACAAAAATGTGTAAAAAACTGAATTTCTATATGGCTGTTTCATTGTTTTTACTTTCGACTAATTTTACATTATTATAGTTACTAAGGGTTCGCACAAAAATAAGTTCACAAATTTTACATCCAGTTTTTGTTTTTTTTTGAATTTCGTCAAAAAACCTGAATAGCAAAGTTGTTTTTCCGGATGACTTCGGACCGTGGAGAAAAAGTATCTCATTGGGCCTTTTATCAATAAAATGGTTCATATAAGCCAGTTCTTTTTCTCTGTTAACAAACGCAACATCCTGCTTAAATTTCATATCTCATGAATCATCCATACTTATTACCTTCCTTCGTAGGCATCAACCAATCCGGCCGCACTTTATCCAGAACCTGCCTGCGCTAATTTTTTTGAGATATGCAAGCTTGCCGAAAGGCCCCGTAATCATCACGTTTCATCAAAATAACCTTTGATGCCCCATTCAAGGCTCTTGCCCTGCACACCGTAAGCGCCTTCAACCGGGTCATAATACAGGATATTATCTTTCACTGCCTGGCCAAGAAGATTGCGACGGCCAGTCAACTGCCGTCTGTCAATCGGGCTTCCTGACTTAAATTTCAGCAACAGGTCGCGGCGATTGTCAATATCCTCATAGTCAACCCAATCGGCTATCATGGCCACCTTTTCCTGTTTTATTCTGGCAATAATTTTTTCAAGAGGCAACCGAAAGAGGTCTTCAAGAATCGAATAAATCTCCCAGGCGCTGCCGCCTACAGTATCCCAGATGAGCTGTATCAGTTCTTCGGTGAGAGTATATTCCCGTACCTTGTTATTTTTCCGGATATCACTGAGCCAGGTAAAAACATCTTCTTTTTCCAGGTAGTCCAGCTTCATGAATTTGCTGGTCTTGCGAAGTTTGGAGTCTACATAGACCTGTTCTATGAAAAATGCGTCTGAGGAGGCTATGACCACATGGCACAGGTGGCTCTCTTTGGTCATGGCCACGAAAAAATTCATCAATTCCAGCATCAGCCGTTTTTGCTTGTCCGGCATATACAGGCCGTCCAGCTTATGGAATTCATCAATGATGACTACCGGCTGGATATTTTTTTTATGCAAGCGCTGGAATTCTCGCTCCATGACAAGGAAAGGGTCTTCCTTGCGTTTTTTGAGCATTCTTTCCGTGAAGGCATCCAGCTTAAACATGCCGAACAGGCTGTACTGGCGGCGGATACCGCTTTTAAGGCTGTTTTCATGTTCCGTTGATTTGAAAAAGGCATCAATAAAATCATCATAAGAGGTGAGAAAAATTTCCCGCAGGTTGAGAAAATTAATTTCATATTCCTTTTCCTGCTCAATCTGCTCAAACAGGCGGTACATCAAGGTGGTTTTGCCCGAGGACTTGGGGCCGTAAAGAAACAAAATTGAGTTCGGACGGCTTTCGAGGTAATTGAGCAACTCGGCCATTTCCCGTTCCCTGTTTATAAATGCCACATCAAGCTTAAACTGTTTCATTATTCTGCTTCCAACTTTACGCCTTTTGAAAAAGCTGCTTATAAGAAAAAAATTCAACCATATTTTGTAATAATAGAAAATCACACTTGCATATTTTCTATCATCCACTTACCAACATTACGATCAGTAGGGGTTCAAGATTTTGAACCCCTACAAAACCCAAAACAGGGTTCAAAATCTTGAACCCCTACGGTAGTCCGGAATAATAACCTTGCTGTTGGGTATACCTGATATTAAAATTTTTTCCAGCGCAGTATCTCTTGATTCTATTGCCGTTATAAGGATTTTATCAAATACAAAAGAGTCTATATTTACAGGATCTACTATCTTTATGCCGAGAAATTTTTCTCCTGTTTTCAACTCATCTGCAACCGTAACCAGATGAATGCCGGACTCTTTTAGAGAAAGATAAGCTATTTCCGCAAAATCGCCAGCACCGTAAAAAATTACACGTCTATTCCCTTCAGCTTTAAAATCGGAAAATATTTTTTTAAGAATTTGACGGGCCTCTTTATAAAACCGAAACGAATATTGAATATATTTACAAGATAATCTTGTTTTTTCGGCTGCTCCGGCGGGTGTAAGAATATATTTTATTCGGTTTTTCGGGACTGTCCTCAGCTTTAAATAACCCTTGGCGGCCAAACGTTTTATAAATGAATTGACAAGCCCCAGGGATATGTTCAGTTTTTTTGCCAGTTCACGCTGGCTGGGCACATGACCTTTTTCAATTTCTTCAAGAAGCTTCAGGGTGCGAATGTTTTCATGATCCATATGTATTTACCTGCACTCCCGGGCTCTGCCTTACGAGACCTTTGCAAAACGCCCCCTTTCGCCCGATTTCGGCGTCAGGCTAAACTTTTAATCCTCAAAATACTCAATGTATTCCTGCGGTTAAAATTTTCGCCTTTCTTGAACTCGAACGAAATTGAACATTTTGCAAAGGTCTACTTACGCACCAAAATCTATAGCTCCGCCCGGCAGTTTACACAATAATTATTGACCGGCTTCAGGCAACAGCTTTGTAAGCATAAATCCGGAAAGATTAAAATTGTCTTAACTGAAAAACAAGATAGGTTTTGTTGATTCGTTCAGAGATTGAACACATTGATGCGCAGGTGTCAAGAAAAATATACTCTTTTTCTGGGGCACTTATATAGCGTAAGTTTATAAACTACGTGAGCCTAATCTTCCAGTACCCATTTTTTGATTATATCAAAGACAAGCTCTCTTTTAATCGGCTTTGCAATATAGTCATCCATGCCTGCCTCAAGGCACATTTCCCGGTCGCCTTTCATGGCATTGGCTGTCATGGCGATAATCGGAATATGTTCCGATTTTTTTGTGCCTTCCGGACTTTGATCCGCAAATTTTTCTTCCCAATCCCGAATCGCCCCGGTTGCTTCCAGTCCATCCATTTCGGGCATCTGGAGATCCATAAAAAGCAGGTCAAAAATTGCAGGCTCGGCTGTATATTTTTCCAATGCCTCTTTGCCGTTATTGGCTATCTCAACTTTATACCCGGCCTTTTTCAGCATCAGGGTTGCCAGTTTCTGATTAACCGGGTTATCTTCCGCAAGAAGTATCCGTGCCGATTGTTTTATCTCCTCCCGGACAGTGTATTGAGTAGCGATCTTATGTTCTGTTGTTTTTTCTTTTATGCTATTATTTGCTTTTTCTCCCATGTTTTTTTTTAGCATATTATAAAGTTTTTTTCTTTGAATCGGTTTGCTGAGGAAGCCGTTAAATCCGGCCTCTTCGCATTTACCGGCATCCTGTCCCATTAAAGAAGAGAGCGCGACAAGAGGCAGGTTTTTGATGGGGTTTTCTGCTGCACTGCGGATCTGTTTGGCTAATTCATAGCCGTCCATGCCCGGCATCCGGATATCCAGAATGGCAAGCTCGAAAGGAACACCTGCTTTAATGGCGTTTTTTAAGGCTGGAAGAACATCTTTGCCTTGATTCAGGGCGACAAATTCAAGGCCGAGCATTTTTAAGGAATGAGCCAAAATATCCAGATTTGTCAGGTTGTCATCAACAATAATGGCTTTTTTACCGGATAGAGATACATGGGCAATTCTTTTAAGCTCTTTTTCTTCCGACTTTTGCACCCAGGCGCTGAAATAAAAAACAGAACCATTGCCTGTTTTGCTTTCCGCCCAGACCTTGCCGCCCATAAGCTCCGAGATCTGTTTGCAGATGGCAAGACCCAGACCTGTGCCGCCATATTTTCTTGTGGTTGAACCGTCGGCCTGCTTGAATGGCTCAAAAACGGAGCTTTTTTATTTTGAATACAGATATAAAACTATAATCCTTCTCGATTATAGAAGTTATTTTTGAGCGATCCCATAGCTTAAAATTCAAGATTTTTGGGAGGGAAATTTTTATCCTGAATATAAAACACTTTTGATGCCAGATAAAATAAAGATTGAGGAATATGGCTGGATTTTAAAAAATGATCGGCATCTATAAATTTTCATCCTTCTCTGGTTCCCATGCTCCAGCGTGGGAATGAGAAGACTTTTTTCAAAAGCTAAATTCATCTGTGCGCATCTGTGTCCCATTATTGTTTCAAAAGTGTCAGCGGACAAAATATGCGCTTGACAACAGTATTTTCATATGTACAATAATCTGTACAGGAGGTGCTTTATGGAAGCCATAACCTATACAACCGCCAGGCAAAACCTTGCAAAGACAATGGAAAAAGTATGTAAAGACTGCGCGCCGGTAATCATAACACGTAAAGCTTATAACTCTGTGGTACTTATGTCACTTGAGGATTATGAAGCCCTTGAAGAAACG
>JAERRQ010000266.1 GCA_016735355.1 Desulfobacterales bacterium
TGTTCCGGGTGAAAACCTTGTCGGTATTTTTTCGGCAAATGAATATCTGACAAGATCAAATCTTATGAAAGCATATCGTTTCCCGGAATATGATACCCCGATAATCAGGGGCAAAAATGTGATAACACTCGGAGCCGGAAATGTGGCTATGGATTCGGCCAGAACAGCATTACGCCTGGGTGCGAAAAAATCCAGAATTGTATATCGACGCTCAAGGGATGAAGTGCCTGCCAGGGGCGCTGAGGTACATCACGCGGAAGAGGAAGGGGTTGAATTCTTTTTTCTCACAAGTCCGGTGGAATTCAAAGGCAACGAGCAAGCCCGCGTTACCGGAATGGTAGGTCTGAAGATGGAATTGGGAGAGCCTGATGATTCAGGACGCCGTCGGCCGGTCCCCATAGAAGGTTCCGAGTTTGAGCTGGAGTGTGATTTGGCGATTGTGGCTGTAGGCGCAGGCCCCAACCCGCTGCTTACACAAACTACAGAAGGTCTTGCTTTAAACCGTTGGGAGTATATCAGTGCGGATGAAGCAACCGGAAAAACTACCAAAAAAGGCGTCTGGGCCGGTGGTGACATAGTAACCGGTTCAGCAACCGTAATTCTGGCAATGGGCGCAGGCAGACTGGCTGCCGATTCGATACATGATTATCTGACCTGGGGCTGGTAGAGGGATAATATAAATTTCCACCTGAATAATTGCACTGCGGTATCGGTCGTTGGAGGATTACAATACGCATTCCTCCTTCGACCTTAAACCTATTCGGCAATTTTATCCGGATAATCATCTATTTTCGATAACAGTCTGTTTGTTATCAGAAATAGATTTTGCAAGATGCAAAAGAGCCTTTTCAATTATTGTGGAAAGGCTCCTCCCTGTCCGTTTTTTCTCATTCTCTAAAATAGATTGGGCTTTTCGGCCCAGCATGATCGTATATGGCTTGTTACCGAGAGTTTTCTGCTTTTTTCTCCACTTTTGCTGTCTCTCTTTTCCCGACAGTCTCATACTGCTCCTCTGCAAAAGAATGCACTTATTTTTGAACTGAAAACATTAAGAAAATATCAATGTACAGCACAAACCGTGCCAAGCAGATCAAAAAATGTGTAACCGTTCACGGTTGCCGGTTTACAGTTAACGGTTAAACAACATAGAAAAACTCGAATTCTAAACCGGGAATCAAAAGTTTGCTTTTACAAGGCTCTGTGTAAAAGGTTCCCAAGTTTTGCATGGAAATCCAGATGATAACGAATGACCTAAGCTTAATGATTGAAACATTTTAGCTATAAATTTCAAGGTGATATCATTTAAGGTGATATCATTTTCTATTTACGCCAGAATTCGGGAACAAGAAGTATAATAACGGTGAAAATTTCCAGCCGCCCTAAAAGCATGCACCATATAAGCAGCCATTTCCCCAAATATGGTATTTGTGAATAGTTGTCCACAGGCCCCACAAGTCCAAAACCGGGGCCTATGTTTCCTATTGCTGATGCCACAGCCGTAATGGATGTTATCAAATCGACCCCCGTACCTGCAAGAAGCACTGAGCATAGGCCGAAAAGACCTATATAAAGGGCAAGAAATCCGAGGACACTCTTTACAACATCTTCAGAGACAGCTTTACCTCCGATTTTAATGTGCTTGACTGCGTGGGGGTGTATCAAGGAGAAGATTTCTTTATAGCAGTACTTCAGACATAGCATGATTCTCAGGCATTTCATCCCGCCGCCGGTAGAGCCTGCTGATGCTCCAAGAAACATACAAAACAGAATGATAACTTGTGACATGGCCGGCCATTTTTCATAATCCGCAGTCGCATATCCGGTGGTGGTAACTATTGAAACCACCTGAAAAGCCCCAAATCTGATTGCTTCTCCTATTTGCTTATATACTGAGCCATATAAATTAAAACTAATTACAATAATAAGCAAAATTACCACGCCAATGAAAAAGCGGCATTCAGAATCCCGCCAGTATGCAAGGGGCTTCCCTTTAATCATCTGGTAATGAAGGGAAAAATTAATCCCGGCCAGAAGCATGAATATAACTATTATGGTGTCAAAATATATGCTGTCATAATGTGCGATGGATAAATTTTTTGTGGAAAATCCGCCGGTGGGCATTGTGGTAAAAGTGTGGCATAATGCATTGTAAAGATCCATTTTTCCCATCATAAGCAGAATAACCTCTGCAAGGGAAATAAAAGCATATACCTTCCATAGCACCATTGCCGTATCACGTATGCGCGGCCTAAGCTTATCAGGGACAGGACTGGGCACTTCCGCTTTGTATAGCTGCATGCCTCCAACGCCGAGAAACGGAAGGATTGCAATGGAAAGGACAATAATGCCCATCCCTCCCAGCCATTGAATAAAGCTTCTCCAGAAAAGGAGTCCTTTGGAAATCCCCTCAATGTTTGTCAATATTGAGGATCCGGTTGTTGTAAATCCTGAAACAGATTCAAAAAATGCATCAACCCATGAATCGAACCCGCAACTCAAATAAAACGGAAGAGCTCCGAAAAGACCGACAGCCGTCCACCCTATGGCAACAATTGCTATACCTTCACGATGAGATATGGATTCAACGCGCATATTCCTGAAAAATAAAAAAA
>JAERRQ010000198.1 GCA_016735355.1 Desulfobacterales bacterium
ACAGCTTCTTTTTCAGGAACCAGTGTTTCGCCCAACGGTTTCTTCTCGTGGTAAAGAGATTCCAGCAGGCTGACTGCCTTAAAAAAAGAAAAACTGTAGAATTCTTGAAAAAGGGATTCTTTTATAGAAGGATACGTTCTCCGTTTCTGGGAGCCCATTTTTTTAAGGCCTCTTTTTCTTGAATAGTAGTTGCAATTAATTGTGAAAATGAGTTAACCGAAACATATTGCCCTAAAAATTTTTCCAGGATGGATGCAAAGAGATATAGGCCTGTACCAACATATTTATCCTGATCAAACTCTATTGTAACTTCTACCCCCCTACAAAAAGACCAGCCGATTCTTTTTGTAACATGCTTTGTTTTTAAAGATGCAATACCGTTTATCTGTTGCCTGGTCGCAGGTGAATTGTCAAAATCATACAGTTTAAGCATTTCTTTTAAGGCATTTTCACCTCCATTAACTACAGACATATAGTTTAAAGACAAGTGGGAGATTAAGCGCCACTGCAAATTTCCACCCATGAAAGGCCTGCGGGAAGGGGTCGGTTTGATCAGGCAATTTATTCGGGCAACAGGAGCGGCAATTTCCATATTAAAGTCACCTGATGGATCTCCAAAAGAGAGTTTTGGGGGCAGATCCCGATTCGTACAGGTGACATGAATTGTTAAAATTTCAACTTCCGGATTTTTAATATTAAAGTTGGTATCTGCAAAAGACAAATAAACCTCTGTACCATGATCATCCTTTTTATTTGATGCTTTGCGTTGAATATGCCAAAAAACATTATTTTTTTGTTTGTGATCTTCGTCAATATGATGTCTGATTGAATAAAAAGGCTTGTATTCAAACACTTCTCCCTGTGAAGAAAGCGTAGATGCACTAACCTTGTCTATGCTGTAAATTTCCGTTGTTTTTTGCCTTCTAATGTCCGGGATAATACGGTAGATGCTTTTTTTATGCTCAACCCGAACAGGTTCCGCAATACGCTTAAACAGGTTGGAGACCGGCGTTACGTTAAGACAAAAAGTATTTTTATCTATCACAATATCAGTTTTTAACGGTTTATTGAGGTATATCCGGATATCGAGAGAATCACTGAAATCCATTTTTTTAATCCTGCTCAGGCCGTTAAGATCAAAAAAAAGAAATTTTTCCGGAAAACAAAAGTATTCAAACAAAAGACGATAGCCGGGAAACGATTGCCTGGAATAAGGAAACATGCTTTCTCCAGGATTAAAGCCCACAGCCTTAATATCACCCTGTGACAAAGGGAAGGTTGCGATTTGCCCTTTACTATCAGTCGATTCTATTTCAATATGACAGACATTATTAAACAAAAGTTCATAAAGATGGAAAACATGTTGACTCTGCCCGTTTAAAAAAAATCGGAGCATATTCCGGTCAGGCTTGGAAAAATCAAGCTGGGAAAAATTAATATTATTATATGTTTTTAGTTGTATTAGAATTGATTGTTGAGCATCTTTTATAAGATTTTTAGGGTCACGAACACTTGCTGAAACTACTTCTATCGGCCATATTCGGACGGGATAGCATGTAGTGAATTGACATGGGCTGCCATCAACAGGCTTGGAGTAAAGTGCCGAGTCAGATTCTATTGTATATCCTGATTCGGAGATATTCTGTTTTATCGGCTCGAATTTTACGATCGACATTGAAGGGATCGGATTTAGATAATGAGGGTAGATAATACTTAATAAGGATTCTGTTATTTCAGGAAAATCATCATCTATTTTTTTATGTATCCGCCCACAAATAAATGCAAAGGCCTCTATCAGCCTTTCTGTAAAAGGGTCTTCGCATTTATCAGGCTCAAGCTGCAACCGCCCTGCTATTTTAGGATATTTTCTGGCAAAGTCCGCTCCTATTTCGCGAATAAAAGTGAGTTCCTGTTCGTAATAGTTTAAAAGTTTATCATCCATCAGCTTAATTTTTCAGGAACTGTTCACGGTTACCAGTTAACGGTTTTCGGATTTTAAATAATTTTTGGGCGGGCACTATGGGAGCCCTATGCATCATCTATTATTTTAGTGGTGCCTGAACGAAAATTAGAACGAAAATTAGAACGAAAATTAGCAGTTTTCATTCAGGCGCTATTTAGCAATAATATACTTCCTTTTATTTGCATCAAAAATTGTGTCAAAAACTACTGACTCTGTTTCAGATTCCATAGCAAGCAAACCGGAAATCCTGAACCTGAGCTTCCGGTCAACCTGGGAAGATGTTTCAAACCGGACAGTTACATTTTTCAATCTTGGCTCAAAAAGGATAATAGCCTTTTCAATATCATGGCGTAACCTCTGTTTTACAAAAGAGCTGTTAGAATTTTCAGCAGTATAATCTCTTAAACCATATACAAAAAGTGAATTGTTAAGTTCGGTAAAAGAGATCGGCGGAAGCAATATTTGCTGTCTTGTGTTAAGAAGATTTTCCAGGTCCCTTATTAATAAGGCTTTTATCTGTTTTATACTGAGTAGACGATACGGAACAGGCTCATGGGTAATATCAGGTTCGTTGTCAATAAGCCTGTTCAGGATTGAGGTCTGAACATTGGATTTATTATATTCCATCCTGTTTAACAGATCTGCTAAACTTTAATATTTTTTTCAAGATCCCAGCCGGCTGCAACATTACCGCCGCCGCTGCCATCCGCCCGTTTTTGCTGGGTATATGTCCACTCAATTTTACCGTAATTGATAGAGACCTCTTCCATCGGCAGGGGTTCGCCGCCTTGTGAAGAACCGCCCGGCTGCCATGAACTGATAATACAATCAGTTAATTTTATCTCCATATATTTCAGTTTATCACCTCCTGCCCGGCATAGCTCAAAAATTATCTCTGAGATATGCGTGCCATCGGCACATGCCACCGCTATTTTGGGCGATGCTTTATCAAGCGCCTTTACAATAGAAAAATTCTGAAAATCAGCACGTTCGGCAGAGGCACCGCCTCCGCTGCTTGCTGATGCTGACGCTGTTTGAGAAATTCCCATGCTAAAAGATAAAACCTCTATCCAATCCGTATGTGCATCATCCGAACTTTCTCCCGGTATACCGTCAACACTTAAAAATGCATCAAATGCCATGATTTTTCCTCCTTTTATTAAATGTATAGTGAAATGTTAATACCCTATAAATTTCCATCTGAATGAAATTACTGCGTTATCGGTTGTCAGAATATTATAATACGCATTTTATCCATTTGCAGGGGGCGGCAGTTCAGCAACAAGTCTTAATGAAACTGTAAGTTCATCAAGCTGGTAATGTGGTTTTAAAAAGGCAACAGCTCTGTAAGCGCCTGGCTTGCCGGGAATTTCAGTTACATCAATCCTTGCAGCCCTTAAGGGAAATCTTGCTTTCATTTCCTGTCCGGCATCATCGTCCAAAAGAACATAATTGCTGATCCAGCGGTTCAAAAAATCCTCGGCATTTTTTCTGGTCATAAAACTGCCGACCTTATCCCTCATAATAGATTTTAAATAATGGGCAAATCTCGAAATGGCCAGAATATACTGCAACTGGGAAGAGAGCCTTGCATTGGCATTGGCAAAGTCAGTATCATAAATCTTGGCCTTATTTGTTGTTTGAGTACTGAAAAAAGCCGCATAATCAGTCCCCTTGCAATGGATCAAAGGAATAAAGCCCAGATCGGCCAACTCCTTTTCCCTTCTGTCGGTAATGGCTATTTCGGTAGGACATTTTAGCGCAACATCACCTTCATCAGTATTAAAGGTATGAACAGGCAGGCCCTCCACAAGGCCTCCGCCTTCAACTCCTCTAATGGCAGCGCACCAACGATATTTGGCAAAGGCATCCGTCAAACGGCAGCCAAGAGCATAAGCGGCATTTCCCCAGAGATATTTACTGGAGTCAGTGCCATCGACATCTTCTTCAAAGTCAAAAGATTCCACCGGGATATTATCCTTGCCATAGGGAAGCCGCATAAGAGTATGCGGAATCGTCAGCGCTACATACCTGGAGTCTTCCGAATTTCTGAATGATTTCCATTTGGCATAATCTACACTTTGAAAAATTTTGGCCAGATCACGGGGGCCTGATAGTTCGGCAAAGCTTTCCCATCCAAATAATTCTGAAGATGCTGCAGAAATAAAGGGCGCATGCGCCGCTGCCGCAACCTGGGATATTTTTTCAAGAAGTGCCAAATCCTGCGGGTGATTACTGAATTCAAAATCTCCAATCAAAGCACCATAGGCAGCACCTCCGAACATACCGAATTCTTCTTCGTAAACCTTTTTAAATAGGGCTGACTGATCAAATTCAGTGGCCTTTTCCATATCTTTAAGGAGGTCTTTTTTGGAAACATTCAAGACTCTGACCTTCATATGTTCTCCAGTTTCACTATTATTGACAAGATAGTGCAATCCTCTCCATGAGCTCTCAATATTTTGAAAATCAGTATGGTGCATTACTTCATTCAGTTGTTTGGAAATTAGTTGGTCAATCTGGCTAATCCTGGTATTAATCATGGCTTCAGTATCTTTTGAAACAACAATTTCCCCTTCCATAATCTGCCCGACAAATTCGCCAATAATATCCTTTGCCCGTTCTTTTTGATCTTCCTCGCGCGCTAATCGGCCGTCTGCAATGATTTGCTCTAAAATACTTTTTTCTTCTTGAGTCTCTTCAGCCTGAACCGATTCTGCCTGTTCAAGTTGTTCTTTTTCACTCATGCGATTTTCTCCTTATCAATCAGTATTTTCTTTATTTCAGGATTGCTCCGTCCCGGCCTCTTTAGCAAGTTTTTCCAAAGAGTCCGTGCTGGTAACAACATCCTGAAGCAATTCATCCAGTTTATCATTCCCATCAAGTTTATTTAGAAGCTCAGAAAGTTTTTTCCTTGCCTCAACCAGTTTCCTGATAGGAGTTATTTGATCCGCAACACGTTCAGGATGAAAATCATCCATAGATTTAAAACGTAATTCTACTGCTATTTTGCTGTCATCATCAGCTAATTTATTATCGACTTTGAATGCTACTCTTGGTTTTATACCCTCAAGCACATTATTAAAATTGTCACGATCTATCTCAATAAATTTTCTTTCTTTTATTTTTGGAAGGGGTTCATCCGGTTTGCCTGACAAATCACCCATCACGCCGACCACAAAAGGAATCTCTTTCATCTCAATTGCATCACCTATCTCAACGTCATAGGTAATTTGAACCCTGGGCGCTCGTACTCTATCAAGGGTATGCTGTAAGCTTTCCTTTGCCATAAACTCTCCTCCTTATTAATAAATCATACAAGCCTATATAATTTAAATATAAATTAAGTGCATCCTTCATTTGCCGGTTTACACTTTTTCGCCGCTTTCTGAGACTAAGGCCAATGTATAGTTATTAGCTATTAGCTATTAGCTGTTAGGTATTAGCGAAAGGCCTAAAGAATACAAGATGTTAAGCTAAACGCCAACAGCTAATGGCTAACAGCAATTGTCGCTCCTTCGGAGGTCGACTAATAATAAAAAGTACAAACTACTTTTGGGCGTTTTGAAGGATGCCAAATTAAGCTTTATTTACTTGTAACATTTCCAGGTTATTAATTCCAATAAATTAAAGACAAATCAAAACTTGTTAAAAAATATTCTATTTTTTGCAGTTGATTGCTTTGGTTATATCTATTGAACAAAGCCTTTGAAAAAGCTGATTTGCTCTGCCGATATCGTCATTGGTAGGTTCCCCGGAAGTCAGGCATTGATACAAGGCATCCAATACTTCGCCAATCCAGATCGGGGATTCCCAACGTTCTAATTGTAATTCTTCAATAGTGGCAGAAAGTTTTTCCACAATTGGCCTGGCTAAATCAGGTCTTTCAGCTTTTAAACATATTTTTGCCATACAAAGAAGGTATCTGTTTTTTTCTCGCACGGACGGAGCACTGCAATAAGCGGATAGAAGCAGATCCAATGATTTATTAATGCCGGAAGCTTTTAGAATATCACCGGCCTTTTTCCAAACGGATTTTTCCTGGACGCCTGAATCTGAATGCCTGTATGCCGGAAGCGGAATAGCCGCCATGGTTAAAATTTTGTCCTGTTGATTAACAAAAAGCTCTTCCACTTTGGTATTATTATTTATATCTGTGTTTGAAGCATGAGTCTCTTCGGTTTGTGAACCAGACTCCGGGCCGGAGTCTGAGGCGGACTCTAAATCAGGCTCTGGATCAATATCAGGTTCTTTTATTTTTTTTTCCTGAAAAATTTTGTTTATAATTTGATTGCAATCTTCAATGGCTTTTTTTAGTTCCGCCAGCCTGGGGGCATGGGAACCGAATTTTTTATCCACTATTTCATCGAGTTGTTTAAATACTTCAACAGACTCAAGCAGGTTCTTTGCAAGATCCTGGTAAAAGGATTTAGATGATCCGGCAACCGCTGCATCAAAATTTTCGGCAGTTAATTTGCCCTCCGCAATCAATTGATCACGGGATTTTTTTTTGCTGTCATCCACATCCCCATACTTATTGCGCATATCTGCTTCGTAGCCGACCTGACGTGATTCATGCCATTTAAACCAGGAGTAACCGGCAGTTACATTTTTATCGGTAATCGGAATTCCCTGGATAGCAACCGATAGTCTATTGTTGATAAATTCCAGCGGTCCGGCCCTGTAGTCTAAGTCATCATCTTCTATCAAAGGATAAAGATGATCCCAAAAATTGGTTAAAAAAGCAGTAATAATTTTTAAACCTGTTATAAGCCCCTTAAATCCATCCGTTTGGATTAATCCCTCTGTAAGCCAGGCTGCAATCTGCAAGTCTTTAGTTCTTTGCGATAGCGCTTCAACGGCTATTGATATAACTTTATTCCAATCTGCTTGCTTAACATCAGTTACCCAGTCACCTTGCTCAAGCAGGTCATCTGATCTTCTTGCTTCCTTTAATTGATCAAAAACAGCATCATATCGAAGATCTTCGCCGGCCGGCTTGTTTTCTGAAATAGGTGTTAAAACAGGATCAATCTCAATCATTTGTTGCACCAATTCGGTTAATGTTCCATTAATTGAGTGTTTGCGGAAATGCTGAAAAATCTCTTGTTTTTTGACAGGAGTTAAAGAATAATGCTCTATACGTAGTTGCTTTGAATATATTTAAGCTTGACACTTAATTAATTTTAAATACATGCTTTTTGCGGAAAAGCAAGGTTTTTCTTGAGTAAGGATACTATTCCGCTCCTTTATCGTGTTCCCTTCCCTTTTCTTCCCTATCACCTCGGCTATCATCTAACCCAACCAGTTCTTGCGTGTGGTGCCCAACCGGGAGCCGGTCTCAACATTTGCCTGACACGGTTGATGACAACAATACCTTGCATCTCACGCGCTCTTCGTATTGCATCTGTACTTTCATCCATCGGATGGCCATCATTGTCTTGTCTTCGGGATCCATGCGAGGATCTGTCTTCCATAGAAAAGGGGACCAAAGAAAAACAATGCGCGATGCTGTGGCCCGGCAGGCTCTAAGAAGCAGTAAAGGAGTATATTATCCAACTTCAATTATTTCATTTAGATTTTTATACATCCTGTCGATCCTCATCACTGTGAAATATGTTGCCCTGATTATTTCCTCGTGAAAGGACATGATAATATGCCCCTTCAAATGCTATTCTCAGTTGTCGCGCCATGTATTCAATTTATAAAGTCTATTTTGAGTTGTTAAACTTTATTATAATAATCAAGGTTTGCCCCCAAATACACGCTGATCTGTCAAGCATTTATTGGGCTTGACTATCACTTTTTAATGCTAAATAATAGGCGTTCATTAATAAATTTGTTAACATCTGATATTTTTAGGTGATCAAATGGCTATTGGAGATAGGATTTTACAGCTAAGAAAGGAAAAGGGCTGGAGTCAGCAGCATCTTGCCAAATAGATAGGGACCAGTGGTCCCATTATCGGCAGATATGAAAGAGGAGAGATGGTGCCATCTGTAGAGGTGGCAAAAAAACTGGCAAACGCCTTTAGTATTACTCTGGATTATCTGGTTGATGATACAGGGAAAGTAACGGATATCAAGGACAAGGCCACACTCCATAGGTTGATTGAGATTGAAGGGTTAGGGCAGGAAGAGAAACAAACGGTTTTACATGTGATAGACAGCCTTATAAGAAACGCCAAGGCAAGAAAAACATACGCGGTTCAAGGATGATGCCCTTAATGGAAAAGGAGCCATGAACATGTTGCAAGTGACAATAACAAGCAGTCCGCAGGAAAAAGTGTTGATTGAAAAAATCCGCGCGCTTGCACCTGAAAAGATTGCTGAGGTAGAAGATTTCGTGGAATTTCTCAGCCTGAAGGATCAAGATCGCGGACTTATGCGTGCAAGTAACAGGCTTGCGGAAGATGCCTTTAAAAAAGTCTGGGACAACCCCGAGGATGATGAGTATGACAGATTATAGTTTTGGTGATATTGTCCTAGTACCTTTCCCTTTTACTGATCAATCGACCACCAAAAAACGACCTGCCGTCATTGTCAGTTCCAACCCATATAACCGCCGGCGACCTGATATCATTATTATAGCGGTTACCAGCCGGATACGCTCTGCCGGCTATTTCGGTGATGTGAGTGTAGAAAACCGGAAGCAGGCCGGACTTTTAAAGCCTTCGGTTGTAAAGCCTATCTTTACAACAATAGAAAAAGGATTGGTGATAAGGAAGCTTGGCCGCATGCAAGACAAGGATCTTTCATCCTGTGAAGAAGCGCTCAAAGCCATTCTTGGGCATCAATAATCTAAGAGATCAGTAGACTGTTTGCTTCCCCGGATTATATTCCCGTTTGCTTTACTCGCTTTATTTTCAACGCTTCGCACCGGATAAGGATGGAATCATTTTTATTTTAGCAACTAAAGAAAAAAGCATACCATCGAGGCCCTGTGCCGAGTCTGCTGTGTTGCAGCGTAGCGGAGCTGGTGTGATTACTAAAACGATTCCGAGAACTTGAACACTTCCAATCTGTAGATAAGGAGGCGGTAATCAGGATTTTTGATGGAATGATTTTAAAAAAACAAAACTCAGAGTGTGATGACATTGGAGCAATTAAGGTGTCACATCTTGCATAGTCAGAAATTTACAAACTGAAAATCGAAAAGTTAACAAAGATAAAAACAAACTATAACCTATTGTTATTACAGTAAATAAAAACATCTAGACTTTTTATTAATATTAGTGTATAGCATTCTAAGTTAATTCAAAAGCTTAGGATGCCGTGAAAAATACACCCAGAACAATAATTTTTAACCAGGATCTCGTCAGAGAAAAACTTCGTCAAAAAAAATATGACGATGTCTGTTTGAGCTCTTGGGGGCGGCTTGATGAATTTATACAATTTATCAGCTCGTTTGGTGTTTTTTCAATGCTGACACAGCTAGGCCTGGCAACGGGGCATAGCGGCATTCCCTCATTTTTATTGGCGATGCTGGTACTTGTAAAACCTGTCTTTAATATCCGTTTTGATGACAATATTAAATATATTTTTCAGGACTCTCATGTTTTACGGCTGCTGGGCTTTAATTTTAAACACATCCAAAATGGGTATAGTAAAAGAACTACCGCAAAGGGCAGCAAACCAATACATCCCAATACTGTACGCAATTTTTTAAGCAGTCTTGGGTACAAAGAAACTACCGGACTGCTGGTAAAGGTGATTCGAAAATTATTTCGGATTGGATTAATCCGTGGGCATGAGTTTTGTACTGATACCAAGATCATTTTTAAAGACTCACCCAGTTATGAATTTGCTAAAAAAGTCTATGATTATAAGGGTAAACACAAAAACCGCAGAGGCTATAAAGTTTCTATTATTCAGCATGTAAAAAGCAAGATTGTTGTTGCAGTTATTATTACCTCGGCCAACGTTGCTGACAAAAACCTGCTTTTGACGACCGTTCGCCATGCGGTCACTGTTTTAGGCCCCGGGGTTATTAAAACATTGATCTTTGATAAAGGGTATTGGGACGGCAAGACCCTTTATAAACTTAAGAAACAATACGGTATTGATTTTATGATACCGGCCAAGAAAAATTTTAAAGTTACAAAACGTATAACAAAACAAGCACAAGAAGAAGGCTATGAAAAAATAAAGCCGGGCCTTGAAATTAAGCAGTTTAAAAAAATAACGGATGCGCCGAACTATAAAGGCAATCTTCAGGCAATTGTGATAAAAGATCGTAAATTCAAAAAAAAACGGAAATCGAATCAGCCGGAGTATGCCTATTTTACTTCACTTCCATGGAAAAATGCTTTGTCCCTATATGAAGCATACAGTCGTCGATGGACCATCGAAAACAATGCAATTAAAGAATTATGTCAATATTGGATTTTTGAAGATTTCCATTGCGCCAAGTTTAATGCAGTCCGTGCTCACATCATGCTTTCTGTTGTTATGTTTAATTTGCACATATTGTTCAAATCCAAGTATGGCAGACGTTTTTCAGAGAAATCGATTGCTGCCAAAAGAGCGCCTGGCTTTGAACCCGCTCATGTTATCGTTTATTGTGGTGATTATTTCGGCATATTCGATATAAAGGAATATACAAATATGTTATCTGTAGGCAACAAAGAGCCACCATAAAATTTACTATTGGCTGAAGCCGTTCCTTGATTATATACGCAAGGAGCTTTATTGAACCTGATTTTTTTCATCTATTATGAGTTTGTAAATTTCTGCTCACACTATTTATCCTTGTTCGTTAGCCCTGTTTAGCACTTGAAAAAAATCAATACAATTCAAAATATTTTGTTTTGAATTCTTTTATTATTTCTGTATTATACGGAGTAGCTATATTCATCTTACTGCCTGATTCAATAATAAACCCGTTTAAAAAGGCAAGTTCGGTTATTTTATTCATCCTAACATCTTGATAGGTGGATGCATAATGATTCATATTCTTTACAACTTTGGAGAAGTTATTCCATAAGGTTTTTCTATCCTGCAAATTTTCAACTTTCTGTGATAGAATTTCATAAGATTCATAAAAGACATTTCTAATTCTTTGAACCATCGGGTCATCTTCAAATAATTCTCTGAAAGATTTTGAATAAATTGCAGAAAATATATTTATTGAACAATTATAAATTGTTTTTTCAGCTCGCTGTCGGATTATGTCATCAGTTTTGCTTATTGCGATATCTGCATTTTTCAAAAGAAGATATAGATTTTCTGAAGATTGATTATCTTCAATAATGAAACCTGCTCCTTTTATATAGTCTAACTGATTATCAATTAAATTGAAACCATCATATACCAGAATACTTGTTATATTCTGTTCGGATATTTTTTTATATTCCCCTATTTTGAAAAAACAGTTTTGTACCAGAACAATTGTTTTCGATTGGAGACCGATTTTAGTCAGATAACTCAGGTTTTTTTTCAAATCAAATATTTTTGAAGTCATAAACAAAAAATCGTATTTATTATCAGTAGTTATCTCATTGGAAACAGTTGGAAAAGCATATTTTTCATTATTGATGTAAAGATCACTTCCAATTTTTTCCGCTTTTCTCCCAACCACATCAACATGATATTCTGAATTATATATTTTTGCTGCTAAATAAGATCCTATCGAACCGGCTCCGAAAATTAATATATTTTCTGATTTCATCATATATTCCTCCTCTTGTAACGTATTTAAAGCATGGTATATAGGGTATTGTCCAGATTCGTGCGTAAATTGTACGCTAAGGGATTAATAGCCCGAGTTCCCTCTCCCTATTTGAATCGGAGGATTGCTGTACACCAACAAAAATATTTTTTAAATTCAAATCCGAATAAAATTTTGATCAAGGATTTATGTATTCTCCATACAAAATTACATTATTCCATGTGATGGGACTTATGTGCTTAATTGGGGTAGTGACGCTATAGCTGTCATGAGATGTTGGGCCTAATGGTGAATTACGGAAAAACGCTTTAAGCGTCTTAAATTCATAGGCGGTGTAAACTCCAATAGGGCTTTAATCCCTTAGCGTATATTTACGCACGAATCTGGACAGTACCCTCTATAGGAAGTTTTTTCATATTTTTTTAGTACCTTTTTTGTGATTATTTGATCAATGATATTTATTCTTTTTCTCATTATTTTTTTTGCTGTCCTGTTATCTTCAAATCTCATTCATCAAAACCTCGTTAACTTCATCACTCGTCAATCCCAAATACCGCATGGTAACAGCCGAGCTGGTATGCTTGAACCGCTTGGCCAGAACCTCGAACCCCACCCCGAACTCTGTTCTAATTTCGCCATCAATTTGGAGGTAAGGTGTTACATTATTTGCATCTTATCATCGTTATCTTACAAGCCGATCTTGCAGATCCTCAAGCAAATCATTTTTTGCAATAAATCCTTTACAATGCCCAAACCGAACATTATGATAATCATATTATGTGATTTAACATAAAAAGGAGGCGAAATGGAACGTATAAGTGTAACACAAGCTGTTCGTCAATTTTCAAATCTACTAAACCGAGTTTTTTACCAAGGAATAGTTGTAGAGTTAGAGCGAGGAAATAAGGTTATTGCTCGAATATCTCCGGTTGCCACTGAGACACCAGTAAAAGTTAAAGACCTGAACAGGCTTTTTCTTGATCTTCCTTTGCTTGGTGAAGATGCAAAAGCCTTTGCAAAAGATTTAGCGGATATTCGAAAACAAGTTCCTTTGGAACAAAACCAATGGGATTAATATTAGATACGAATGTGTTTATTTATTCGGAACGATCAGGCAATCCAATAGATTTTTCAAAATGGGAAAACTATGGAGACGTATATATAAGCTCCATAACTGTTTCAGAATTATTAGTTGGAGTTCATTACGCCAACAGTGATGCAAGAAAAACTCGCCGTTCTGCTTTTGTCGAATCTGTATTAGCTAAAATATCTGTTTTAAGTTTTAATACTCAAGAAGCTAGAGTGCATGCCGGTTTATTTGCAACACTCGCCAAGCAAGGACAAATAATTGGAGCCCATGATTTAATAATCGCATCAACAGCAATAGTTCATAACTGTGCCGTATTAACAGAAAATATTAAAGAGTTTGAAAGAGTGCCAGGCCTCGAGACGATTTCATTCATTAAAGCATCATAAATTATAAAAAAGAAGCTCATCCTTCAAATCTCATTCATCAAAACCTCGTTAACCTCATCACTCGTCAATCCCAAATACCGCATGGTAACAGCAGGGCTGGTATGATTGAACCGCTTGGCCAGAACCTCGAACCCCACCCCGAACTCGGTCCTCTGGATATACCCGAAGGTTTTCCGCAAAGTATGAGCCCCATAGTTGCCGGAAAGATTAATTTCCCTGGCCCATTTTTTAACCAAAGCATTGACCGACTGGATCGTGAGCGGCTTTTTTGTCTTCCTGCTGGTAAAAAGATATTCTTCGTCATCCGGCCCGACATTTTCCAAAAATATCCGCAATGCCCTGTAAACAGTCTTGTTAATCATCAGGATATTATTCTTCCCGGTCTTGCTCTCCCTGATCACGAT